>NZ_JBFUMH010000002.1:0-174629 GCF_054049475.1 Microvirga sp. P5_D2
TCGAGAGAATAGCAGTGACCCATGATCCACCTCCCGTTCCAGCAAGTGAATCACAGATCGCACCAGGCCAAAACCCAGGAGTCGAATTTCCAGTCCGATGCTTTAGTCCTGCATGAGCTTGCGACCAATGCTTCGAAATACGGCTCGCTCTCCGTTGCACACGGACATCTCACGATCTCCTGCTGGCAGGACGGAGAGGCGATGTCACTCGTCTGGCAGGAAACGGATGGACCGCCCATCGAGGCCAAGCCGACGACCAAGGGTTTCGGCTCGCAGCTCGCCCGCAAGAGCGTGACGGATCAGCTGGGCGGCGCGATCCATTGCGAGTGGCGGCGAGAGGGGCTGCGCGTCGAATTGCGGATTCCGTTGAGCCAGTTATCCCGCTGAACGGGACAACTGGAAAAGTTTGATCCTTAAGCGGCCTTCTTCTGATAGTCCTTCACATCCGAGAACTGGATGCCCTTGTAGCGGTCCATCTCGTATTGAAGGTTGAAGGCATTCGCCGCCATGAACACGGGCGCCTCGTCGAGATCGCGCGCCATGGCCGACAGGTGGCTCTCAACGAACTTGTCGAGTTCCCTCTGATCGTCCGCCGTGATCCAGCGGCAGATGGAGAAGCGCGTCGGCTCGTAATCAATAGGCAGGCCATATTCGGCGCTCAGGCGCTCCTTCAGCACGTCGAGCTGCAGCGCGCCGACGACGCCGACGATGGCGCCGGAGCCGTCTTGCGGCACGAAGAGCTGCACGACGCCCTCCTCCGCCATCTGCTGCAAGGCCTCACGCAGCTTCTTCGCCTTCATGGCATCCTGCAGCTTGATGCGGCGCAGGATTTCCGGCGCGAAGCTCGGCACCCCGCGGAACACGATGTCCTCGCCTTCCGTGAGCGTATCGCCGATGCGCAGCGTGCCGTGGTTGGGAATGCCGACAACATCGCCAGCCCAGGCCTCGTCCGCAATCGCGCGGTCCTGCGCGAAAAAGAATTGCGGCGTGTTCAGGCTCATGGGCTTGCCCGTGCGCACGAGCTTCACCTTCATGCCGCGCTGGAGCTTGCCGGAGCAGATGCGCATGAACGCGATGCGGTCGCGGTGGTTGGGATCCATGTTCGCCTGGATCTTGAACACGAAGCCAGTCATGCGCGCTTCGCCCGCTTCCACAAGGCGCTTGTCCGCCTCCTGGCCGCGCGGCGGCGGTGCATATTCGGCAAGCGCATCGATGAGATCGCGCACGCCGAAATTGCGCAAAGCCGAACCGAAGAACACTGGCGTGAGATGGCCTTCGCGGAACGCGCCGAGATTGAACGGCTTGCAGGCTTCCTGCGCCAGCATCGTCTCCTCCTGCCAGGCTTCCGTCTCTTCCGGAGGCAGCAGGCTCAAGAGTTTCGGATCGTCGGGACCGATGACAGGCATCAACTCTTCATCGGTGTCGATGCGACGTACGACATTGCGGCGCAGATCGAACGTGCCGGCGAAGCTCTTGCCCTGGCTGATCGGCCAGGTGACCGGCGCGGTATCGAGGGCGAGCGTCTTCTCGATCTCGTCGAGCAGGTCGAAGGGGCTGCGCGCCTCGCGGTCCATCTTGTTGATGAAGGTCACGATGGGGATGTCGCGCATGCGGCACACCTCGAAGAGCTTGCGCGTGCGCGCCTCGATGCCCTTCGCGGCGTCGATCACCATGATGGCCGAGTCCACTGCCGTGAGCGTGCGATAGGTGTCCTCCGAGAAGTCCTCGTGGCCCGGCGTGTCGAGCAGGTTGAAGACGCAGCCGCCATACTCGAAGGTCATCACCGAGGTCACGACCGAGATGCCGCGCTCCTTCTCGATGCCCATCCAGTCGGACCGGGTCGAAACGCGGTTCTTCTTGGCCTTCACCTCGCCGGCGAGCTGGATCGCGCCTCCGAACAGCAGCAGCTTCTCGGTGAGCGTGGTCTTACCCGCGTCGGGGTGGGAGATGATCGCAAAAGTGCGGCGGCGGCCCACAGGGGCCGGAAGATCGGTCATGGCTCTCAGATTCTTCAGGAAACGCGGTGGGGGACAGAACGCCGCAGCGCCCCGGCCTTTCGTTGGCTTCTTCTGACCCCATATGGGGGTTTCCCGTCAACAGTGAAAGGAGGTGATCCAGTGTCTCATTGTCATAACCTACGGTCCCCGGTTGCCGTGACCTGGATCTTGGCCTCTGCCGAGATTGGTGCGTAAGCATAAAAGTCGCCGGCTCTAACGGGCCGTGGAACCGACAATGGAAAGGCCGCTCCCTGGAGCGGCCTTTCTTTTTGATTTAATTGATCTTTCTCAAGCTCCAAGCAGCTTGCCCGTCCGGTTGGCATTGGTGCCCGCCACCTTGGCGAGGCGCGTGCCTTGGGTGGCGAAGCGCAGCGAGATCCGGGCGAACATCAGCCCGTCCGTGGGCGACTTGGCCTGCGTCACCGTGCCGGTCATGGGATCGACGATCTCGGCGATCACATCGCCCGCCTTCACCCGGTCGCCGATGTCGGCGCGGAACACCACGATGCCGGTGGCCGGCGCCTGGACAGGCTCGGAAGCCGCCAGGGGCGTCGCCTCGCAGAGCGCCTTCGGGATGCTGGGCGCGTTACCGGCGATGATCCCGCGCAGTGTGAGGTAGTCAATGAGCGCGCCCGCGTCCTTCTGGCCGAGTTCGTGACTCACATCCCGCTCGCCCCGGAATTCCAGGGTGGTGGAATGACAGGAGAAGGGGATCGGATGATCCTTGAAGCGCTCGGCCAACTCCGCCCAGGGGCGGCTGCACGCCTCGTCAAACGGATCGTCGCCCGATTCATCGGCCAGCAGATAGGCCTGCGCGCCGATGAGGGCCGAGAGCGGTGCGAACTCTTCAGCCGATTGCGTATGGGCGTAGATGTGCTCGACCGCCTCGGAATCGCAATGCATGTCGAGGACGATGTCGGACGCGATCGCCATTCCGAGCAGGGCCTTCTTCAGGACATCGGTGGGATTGCTCGTCTCCCAGGCCTCCAGCTCGCTCAGCAGCGCCTCGCGGATCAGGCGCACATTCGCCTGAGCATCCGCCGTCAGCTTGCCCTCGATGCGCTCGGCGGCTTTCGGCACGAGATAGGGATAGCCCCGGTTGAAGTTGATGCCGTCGGCGAGGTTGAAGCGACCGACATGGCTGCCCATCACGCGCTGCGCGAGTCCGATGGGGTTGGCGACGGGCACCAACACGATTTCGCCCTTGATCCGGCCCTCCGCCTCAAGAGCGGTCAAACGCTCGCGCAGATGATGGGCCGCGATCATGCCGGGGATCTCATCCGCATGGAGGGCGGCCTGGATATAGACCAATGGGCGCGCACCGGGCTCGCCGAAGCGGTGGGCGGTGAGGGAGATGTTCGCTCCGGGAGCGAGCGGCGATAGGACGATCTGTTCTGTTTTCATGATGGCTTGCAGCTGGATACGGGCAGGCGTCCGCTGACAYGCGGCGCCGGGCTCATCTTTAAAGCGGCTTGGCGAGAAACCAAACCCCGCTTTTCTAAGCCGCGCTCCATCCTTGCGACTGGAAGACGAAATGCTGCGGGTTCGTGACCAGGGCCGCCAAGCCCTGCAAGGCAGGCTCGGGATTGACGATCACATAGGCCGGGACCCTCTCGGCCCAGTCCTGATGCGGCACCTTACGGTTGAAGGCATCGCGGAAACCGCCGTTCTGGAGAATGTCCACCATGCGCGGCGCGATGCCGCCCGCGATGAAGACGCCGCCCGAGGACTCGAAGGTGAGCGCGAGATCGCCCGCATAGCGTCCGAGCCAGCGGGCGAACAGATCGAGCGCGGCCTTCGCCAGCTCGTCGCCCTGGCGGGCGGCATCCAACACATCGTTGGGCCGGGTGAAGGGACACTCCACGCACCGATGCGCGGCCAGAGCCTTTACGATGCGAAACAGCCCCGGGCCTGACAGGACGACCTCGCCGGAGATCCGCCCATCGAGCCGCTCCAGATGCGGCCAGAGCGCGGTTTCCTCCTCATTCGCGGGGCCGAATTCCATGTGCCCGGCCTCGGTGGCGAGAATGGCGAACCGGTCTTCCACCGGAACGATGGCTCCAGCACCAAGACCCGTGCCGGGGCCCAACACCACGCGCGCGCCGGAGCCCGCGGGCGCGACATTGCCGAGGGGCGCGAGATCGCCTCGCTCCTCGCTCAGCACGATCACGGAGGCGGCGACAGGCGTATAGTCGTTGACGAGGGCCACGCGCTGGAGGTTCAGCGCCTTGCCGATGGCCTCCGCGTCGATCATCCAATGGGCGTTGGTGAGACGGATGGCGGGCGCATCCACGCGGGTCGCGACCGCGATCATGGCGGAACGCGGCGCCTCGCCCTCATAGCCTTCAAGAGCGATGCGGATGGCCTCGATAGGACTCGGCGTCTGCGCCGTCAGGGTACGCGGTAGAAGTTGAACGGGCTCTCCAGGCGCGGGCAGAACGGCAAAGCGGGCATTGGTGCCGCCGATATCCCCGAGCAGAACAGGAAATGCAAACATCGAGAGAGCCTATCGTCCTTTCCGCCCCTGCTCGGAGCGCGTACTCTAAAAAGCTTCTTCCCAACTCCGGCTCAGGCGAACGGCGGAATTGATGAGACCCACCATGGAGTAGGTCTGGGGGAAATTGCCCCACAATTCGCCAGTCGTGAAGTCGGCATCTTCGGAAAAGAGGCCGAAGGAGTTACGCAGGCTCAGGATATGCTCGAACAACTCTTTGGCTTCGTCCTTTCGCCCGATGGCGTTGAGCGCATCCACGTACCAGAAGCCGCAGATCATGAAAGCGGTATGCATGTGTCCGAAATCGTCTTCCACATCATAACGCAGCAGGAGATCGCCCCGGCGTAAGGACTTGCCTACCGCATCCACCGTGGCGACGAAGCGTGGATCGTCCGGCTTCACGAAATTGAGTTCGGACAGCAGCAGCAGGGTTGCATCCAGATCCTCGCCGTCGAAGGAGGAGACGAAGGTGCCCTTCTCCGCGTTATAGGAACGGGTGTCGATGAGCCGGTGCATCCGGTCCGCATTCTCGCGCCAGAACGCCGCGCGATCCTCACGGCCCATGGCAACGGCGATCTTGGTGAGCCGGTCGCAGGCCGCCCAGCACATCACGCTCGGAAAGGTGTGAACGGCAGCCTTGGTGCGCAGTTCCCAGGGCCCGGCATCGGGCTGGTCGAACACCTCGATGGCACGATGTCCCAGCTTCTCCAGATGCGAGAACAAAGCCCGGTTGCCGACGGGGCGGATCATGCGCTTGTCCAGGAAGGCGTGGACGGAAGCGAGCACGATGCTGCCATAGGCGTCGTTCTGGATCTGCGTATAGGCGGCGTTGCCCACGCGTACCGGACCCATGCCGCGATAGCCCGCGAGCGCGGTCGCCTCGCGCTCCTCCAGATCGGGCGAGCGCGTGATGCTGAAGAGCGGCGGCATGTCCTTCTGGTTGGGAATGGCATCCATGTCGTCGACGATGTTGGTGATGTAGGTAAGGTATTCCTCCATCGTCTTCGTGGTGCCGAGCCGGTTGAGGGCCTGGATCACGAAATAGGCGTCACGCAGCCAGCAATAGCGGTAATCCCAGTTGCGCTGCGTGTGCGGCGCCTCGGGCACGGAGGTGGTAAGCGCCGCGACGATGGCGCCTGTCTCCTCGTAGTTGCAGAGCTTGAGCGTGATGGCCGCGCGGATCACCGCTTCCTGCCAGTCGAAGGGAATCGAGAGCGAGCGTACCCAGTCGTGCCAAAAGCCGATCGTGCTGTCGAGGAATTCGCGCGCTGTGGAATCCGCCTCCGAGCGCAAGGGTTCGTCTTCTCCGAAGAAGAACGACATGGGACGATCGACCACGAAGAAGCGCTCATCCTGCACGTAGGAGATGGGCGCATCGGTGGTGAGCCTGAGCGAATAATCGGGGCCGACGAAACGCACATGGTTGCTGCCCCGCGTCATCTCCGGCGGGCAAGAGCCCCAATCGTAATGGGGCCGCAGCCGCACCCGAATGCGTGGACGTCCCTTCACCGGCGTGATGCGGCGCAGCAGCATCGGAGGGCGAAAGGTGCGGTCGAAATGCTTGAAGCGCGGCGCGAAATCCGTGATCTCGACGATGTTGCCGGACGAATCGGTCATGCGTGAGAGCAGAACCGCCGTGTTCTGGATATAGCTCTGCTCGCAGCTGACCATGCCGACCATGTCGATGGCGAAAACGCCGCGCTGTTCCTCATCCGTGCGCCCTTCGGGACTGTCGAGGAGGGCCGAGAAAACCGGATCTCCGTCGATGCGGGGAAAGCAGCTCCAGACGATCTGCGCGCGACGGTCGATCAGGGCGGAGATCATGCAATTGCCGATCACGGCAAGATCCAGGGAACTCATTTCGTCAATCATCCATCGTGAAAGGAAGGGCACCCTCGAAAGCCCACATGGACAGGCAATGTCGCAGGTCGGCAGGCGTTCCCAGGCGAACCTTGGCGACCGTGTCGCCCGCACCGATGCGGATCGACAGGCCTCCATGGGCATTTACGGTCTTGAATCCGTTCTCGTCGGTCAAGTCGTCTCCGACAAAAATCGGCTTGCGGCCTTTATAGGGCGGCGCATGCAGGAAGCGCTCGATCACCCTGCCCTTTCCGGCGGCCGAAGGCAGGATCTCCGCCACGGCCTTGCCGTGCTGGAGACGATATTCACTGCCGAGCGCCTCGATGGCGGCCTGGGCCGTGGCAAGGGCGAAATCCCTCTCCTGGGGCGCGAGCCGCCAGTGGATCGCAACCGAGCAGCCCTTGTCCTCGATCAGCACGCCCGTCTTGCCGGCCACGGCCTCGTGCAGGCGCCCGACCATCCGCCGCAATTGCGGGTGCTCATCGGGATCGCACAGGTGAAGCTCGCCCGCGATCCGGTGCTCCAGCCCGTGCAGGCCCGCGATGTCGTAGAGATTTGGGCTCAAACGATCGTCGAGAAAGGACACGGGCCGGCCGCTGATGATGGCCATCGCGCCGCTCAGCCGCTCCCGCAACCGCGTGAGAATGGCTGGCAGCGCCGGATCCACGGACACGGCGTCGGGCCGCTCCACGATATCGACGAGAGTTCCGTCGAAATCGAGGAAGAGCGCGTAGGAATCATCCATCGGGTTCGTCGAGACGTTCACGGCTTGAGCCTCACGCATTGGCCGCCGCCCGTCTTCTGCCCGACGCGATCAAACGTTTGATCCGTTGCTTCTTGCGCAGGCGCGATGCGGCCAGCAGCATCTGCCCCGCCCAGCGATAGACGTTGCGCTCCTTCACCTGATCGCGCATCAGCCGCATGCGTTCCCGCTGCTCGTCCTGCGGCATGGTGAGCGCGCGGTTGATGGCCTGGCCCATGGCATGGGAGTTGTAGGGATTCACGATCAGGGCTTCCGACAATTCGCGCGAGGCGCCGGCGAAGGCGGAGAGAATGAGCACGCCCTCCTCGTCGTCGCGCGCGGCCACGAATTCCTTCGCCACGAGATTCATGCCGTCATGCAGGCTCGACACGATGCACAGATCGGCCGCGCGGAACAATTCGAACACTTCGTCGGGCTCGTGATGGCGGATGAGCAGCTTGATCGGCTCATAGCCCTCTGCCCCATGACGCTCGTTGATGTCCCGCGCCAAGGCCTCCGCTTCCTCCTGAAGCTGCCGGTAATTGGCGAGCTTGCTGCGCGTGGGCGCCGCCACCTGGATGAAGCAGAAATTGCCGTGCCATTCGGGATGCTCGGCAAGCAGCGCATCGATGGCCTGCATGCGGTCGAGAATGCCCTTCGTGTAATCGAACCGCTCGATGCCCACGCCGATCCGCATGGTCTGCGGAAGGCCGAGGCGCTCGCGCACCGCGCTTCGGCATTCCTCAATGGGCTTCTGCCCTTCGAGCGCGGTCGGCGGCCATTCGATGGAAATTGGGTAGGGCCGGATCAGGGTTTCCTCGCCGCCGAACGTGACCGAGTCGCGCTCGCGGTCGATGCGGCTTTCCACGTAGACGTCCACTGCTTCCAGGAAGTTGTTGCAATGGGCCTGGGTGTGGAAGCCGAGGATCGACGAACCGAGAAGACCGTCGATGATTTCCTCGCGCCAAGGGCAGATGCCGAAGGTCTCCGCATTGGGCCACGGGATATGCCAGAATGTCACGATGGTTGCTTGTGGAAGCCGGTTGCGGATCATGCGCGGCAGCAGCGCGAAATGATAATCCTGAACCAGGATGATCGGATCCTCGCGCTTGGCCTCAGCCACGATGGCATCGGCGAATTTCTCGTTCACGGCGCGATAGTACTGCCAATCCGGCTCGCGGAAGATCGGCCGCACGAAGGCGATGTGGCACAGGGGCCAGAGACCTTCGTTGGCCGCGCCATAATAATAGCCGTCCTGCTCCTCGTCGGTCAGCCAGACGCGGCGCAAAGTATAGGAAGGATGGCTCGGCGGCACCGGCACGCGGTCGGATGAATCGACCACCTCCCGATCCGCGGTTCCGCTGCCATGCGCCACCCATGTGCCGCCGCAGGCGCGCACCACGGGCTCGAGAGCCGAGACGAGGCCGCTTGCGGGAATCTGCAGGGTAATGCGCCCGTCGTCGGCCTTGTTGTGGATGTAGGGCTCGCGGTTCGACACTACGATCACTTCCGATCCCGATAACTCGTTCGCCAGCGCTGCCCTCAACGTATCCGGGCTCCAATCGGTATGAGCCGCGTCGATAGTCCGGCGCGAGGCTTCGAGCTCTTGGAGCACATCCCGGATTTCCTGGCCGAGGGGAATGATGTTCTCCTGCTCGGGCGTACCGGCCGTGCCGGAGCGGGCGCTCTCCAGGGCTTGGCGGATGGAGGCGAGCCAGCGCCTCATGATGAGAGCGGCGATCATGGCGGCGAGCGCTGCCGCACCGAAGGCCACGCCGGCCAGCGCCAGGAACAGGTAGTTCCGCGCCTCTCCGCCGCGCTTGTTGGAATAGGTCAGGTCATGCAAGACGACGAGGTGGCCCACGCGACCTGCCACGGTCAGCGGAAACGAGCTGACTAAAATTTCCCCTCTTTCGCTCCCAAAGGCGGAAAAGCTTTCCGCATTGGAACGCGCTGCCTTATCGCAGGTGAAGGTTGACGGCATGTTGTGGGAAGGGAAGCGCAGTTCGTCGCCATCGCAATAGCCGATGGCTAGAACCCGCTCGTCTGACGCGATGCGTTCGAAAAGATTGGCGATTCGGGTCGCATCGTTGCGGGCGATGAGCCCGGCGACCTGATCCCTGGCCGAGTTGAACACCAGGCGGGACCGCAGTTCCACGTCCCGGCGCGTCCATTGCTCCACGAAGGACGTGGCAAAGGGCAGGACGGCCAGGATGACAATGGCGGCCACAAGCAACGCGATGCCGCCAAATCGAAAGATGATTCTCAAACCTCTATGTCCTCAAGAATTTCCGGTCTTGAATGGCTAAGCTTCAACTCCCGGTCAGCCTCGAAGTTTCGCTTTACGCCTGGATGCCGGGAGGGGAAGGCGGCATCCGCCTCTGTTTATGGGTTTTTCGCGGCGAGTTTCCAGGCTTGGACCCCTCCATGCAGGGCTAAGCTGCTGTTCGCGCATGAAAAATAAAAAACCGCCGCCGGCTGGCTGCCGACGGCGGTTGGATTGAAAGCCTCTTGGAGCTTGAGAGATCAGTGCTCGCGGAAGGCGCGGGCGATCTGCTCTTGCATGGGCTTGAAGAAGTACTCGAGCGGTGTGCGTTCGTTGACCTCGACGAAGACCTCGGCCTGCATGCCTGCGATAAGATGCAGGTTTTCCAGGCGCTTGATCTCGGTCGCGGGCAGATCCACGCGGATGGTGTAGAAGGACGCGCCAGTCTGCTGGTCGCGCGACACGTCCGCCGAGATGCGGCTCACGGTGCCGTGCAGATCAGGTATCATGCGGGCGTTCGAGGCATGAACCTTCACGGTGGACTTCTGTCCGAGCTTCACCTGATCGATCTCGTTCGGCAGCACACGGGCTTCGAGCTGGAGCTTGTCGTTCGTGGGGACGATCAGCATCACCGGCTCGGCCGGGGAGATGACGCCGCCGATCGTGTGAACGTTCAGCTGGTGCACGTAGCCATCGCTCGGGGCGCGGATATCGATGCGCTTGAGCTGGTCCTCGGCGGCCACCTTGCGCTCGGTGTACTCGGCCACCTTGCCCTGCATCTCGCGCAGCTCCTGCATCGCCTCGGCGCGCATCTGCTCGTCGATTTGGATGATCTGGAACTCGGTCTCGGCGATGCGGCTCTCTGCCTGGGCGACGGCCGCGATCAGCTGGCCGCGCTGGCCTTCGATGCTGGCGGCATCGCGCTCGAGAGCGTTCAGGCGGGGCAGCTGCACCAGGTTCTTCTGGTAGAGCTCGCGGACGCCCTTGAGCTCCTCGACGATGAGCTCGGCCTCGCGGGCCTTGGCATTCTGCTGAGCCCTCAGACCGGTAATCTCGTCCTGCGACTGGGCCATGCGCTTCTTGAGCTGGTCCTTCTGCGCGTCGCGGGCTCCGCGGCGAGCCTCGAACAGCGTGCGCTCGGAAGAGACGATCTTCTGAACGGCCGCCTCGTTGAGGCGGTTCGCGAATTCGACCGGCAGCTGGATCTGGGTTGCGCTGTCGCGCTCGGCTTCGAGACGCGCCTGACGGCCCAGATACTCATCGAGCTGCTTGGCGACGACCTGCAGGTTGGCGCGGGTCAGCGTTTCGTCGAGGCGGACCAGGAGGTCGCCTTCCTTGACGCGCTCGCCTTCCCTCACCTTCAGCTCGCCGACGATGCCGCCGGTGGAGTGCTGGATCTTCTTGACGCTGTTATCGACGACGAACTGGCCGCCGGCGACCACTGCACCCGAGAGGGTGGAGGTCGCGGCCCAGAGGCCGATCGTGCCTGCAAACAGGGCGATCATCGATATGCCGGCGATGGTCGACTGACGAAGAACCTGCTGATGAAGCGAGGGCTTCGGGGCTTGATTCGGAATGACCAACATTTAACCAACCTCCCGCAGGCTGCTCGCCTGCGCCTGAGCCTGAGCCGGGGCCTGCTGCGGACGAACCGCCGGAGCCTGGGCCGGAGCTGCATTGCGTTTCATCACGCCCTGCAGGACCTCGTCCCGCGGGCCGAAGGCCTTGATGCGACCCTCTTCCATGATGGCGACCTGATCGACCTGGCCGAGAGCGGCCGGGCGGTGAGTGATGACGACGACGATGCCGCCGCGCTGGCGAACCGCGAGGATCGCCTGGTTGAGGGCTTCGTCACCGGCGCCGTCGAGGCTGGCATTCGGCTCGTCGAGCACGACCAGGAACGGGTTGCCGAAGAGAGCGCGGGCCAGGGCGACGCGCTGGCGCTGGCCGCCCGAGAGGGACGCGCCGCTCTCGCCGATCTTCGTATCGTAGCCGTCCGGCAGGTTGAGGACGAGTTCATGGGCGCCGGCGGTCTTGGCGGCAGCGATCACGTCCTCAGGCTTGGCGTTCGGCTTGAAGCGGGAGATGTTCTCGGCGACGGTGCCTTCGAACAGTTCCACATCCTGCGGCAGGTAGCCGATGTGAGGACCCAGATGATCCGGCTCCCACTGATCGAGGGCCGCGCCGTCGAGGCGGATCTCGCCGCGCAAGGTAGGCCACACGCCGACGAGAGCACGGGCGAGGGTCGACTTGCCGGAGGCGCTGGGGCCGATGAGGCCGAGGCCCTGGCCAGCCTGAAGCTGGAGCGCGGCGCCTTGGACGACCGGCTGCGTCGAACCGGGAGGACCCACATAGATGTCTTCGACCGACAGAGCCTGCTTCGGACCGGGCAGCGGCATGCGCTTACCCTGGGCAGGCACGATCGACATGATGTGCTGCAGGCGGCGATAGGCCTGGCGGGAGGCGGTGAAGCCCTTCCAGTGAGCGACCGCGATTTCGATAGGCGCGAGCGCACGGGACATCAGGATCGAACCGGCGATCATGAGACCGCCCGACATCTGGCCCTGGATCACCAGATAGGCGCCGAGACCTAGGATGCCCGACTGGAGGACCATGCGGAACACTTTGGCGAAGGCGCTGATGCCGGCGGAGGATTCGCTGGCGACCAGGCCGTCGTTGACGTGGCGCACATGCACCTCGTCATAGCGCTTGGAGAGGAAGCCGAGCATGCCGAGCGCACGGATGGCCTCCGCGTTGCGCCGGCTGGTCTCGGCCATGGCCTGACGCTCGGCGCCGCTCTTGGTAACCTCGTAGGAGGGGCCCTTGCTCTTGGAATCCGTATAGATGGTCAGGATGATGATACAGATACCGCCGATGACCGACATGACGCCGACCCAGGGGTGGATCATGAAGCAGCCGATGAGGAAGATCGGCATGAACGGCATGTCGAAGAGCGCTGTGGGGCCGAGGCCCGATAGGAAGCCGCGGATCGTATCCACGTCGCGGATCGGCTGCATGCTCTCGGCGGACTTGGCGCCCTTGAGAGGCATGGTGGCCACGAGGTCGAACACGCGGGGTGCGAGAATTTCGTCGAACCGGGCGCCGATGCGCGCCAGCATCTTGCCGCGCAGCATGTCGAGGCCGCCCGAAAGGGCATAGGCCGCCAGGGTAATGAGCGAGAGGCCGATCAGGGTTGCGATATTCCGGCTCGACAGCACCCGGTCATAGACCTGGAGCATGTAGATGGAGCCCGTCAGGGCCAGAATGTTGACTACAGCCGAAAAGACGGCGACGCCGGTAAAGGATGGTAGGCAAGATTTCAGAGCGTCTTGGACCTCTGTGCTCTCTTCCCGATTTCTCGATGCCTGCTTCATGTTCTTCTTTCCATCGATGGATCATGTTCCCGGACCCATCGTCGAGTTGCAGTACCACTATGCCAGGTTATATCCTAGCACGAGGTTACCCGTCTTGCGACGGTTTCGATGTCGGGCTTTGGACCGAAAGCCATCCTAGCAGGGACTGCCGGATCTGGGTGGAAAATTCCCACGGTTCTTACGGATTAAAGATGCCCCCAAGGTCGGCGCCTTCCGTTACGCCATCCTCTTTAGTAACCCTATTCAATGTAACTATGTCAATAAAAAGACTCGTCAAACCCGGAAGTAAATTTTCTTACTATATATTTGGGTAGGTACGTAATTATGCCGTAACGTAACCCCATATTCTTAAGGTAACTCTTCGGTAAATATTTATAGTTAAGCGGATGTGACCGACAAATGAGGTCGCATTATGGAAAAGCACGACAGCCTTCTGGCTCCCACAGCCTCCCCCGAACAGGCAACGGAATCACCTGCCGGCGCCGTCCAGATCGACCCTGCGGCGAATGCCGCCTTGGAAGAGGCGATCAAGAGCGCCAAGGCCGGTTTGAAGCCCGTTCCTCGGGCCGCGCCGGTAACGATGGCCGAGGCCGCCATTCCCAAAATAGCTTCCAAGCCCCCATCCGCCTTCATGCGCCGCGCCGCCCAGGCGGCCGCAGCCATTTTGCTGATCGGGGCGGGCTGGTTCGCCTCCTATATGGGAACGCTCGGCAACCGGGAGGCCATCGAGCGCCTCGCGACCGAGACGGCCCGCAGCCAGGAGGTCCTTGCCCAGCTCACCAGCGACCTCGAGTCGCTGAAGGGCACGATGGCCTCGTACAAGCAATTGAACCACACCGTTTCCGCTGCCGATCAGGCCAAGCTCACGGAGAAGGTGGAGCGCCTCGCCATCACCCTGCAGGAGCCCGGCAAGAAGCTGTCCGCCCTCGAAGCACGATTCGACAAGTTCGAGGGGCAGATCACGACGACCTTGAACATTCTCAGCGCCAAGCCGGCTGTCACGGCGGCGGCCGCTTCGACATCAACCGACACCAACCGGGACGCAGCCGTCAGGCAGGCAAAGACCGAGCCGGTGGACGGATGGGTTCTGCGCGAAGTCTATAACGGTTCCGCCCTGGTGGAGAGCCGCAACCGGCGCCTTTACGAGGTCATGCCCGGCGGCGTCATTCCAGGCGTCGGCCGGGTGGAGTCCATCGAGCGCCGCGGCGCCCGCTGGGTGGTTCTGACCGACAAGGGTTTCATCGGCACCTATCGCTGATGATTAAGAGCCGTTTCCACGAATATGGAAACGGCTCTTAATCTTTGCTTTGCCGCATTTTTTGACGGCGAACCGGATCCACTTCGCCGAAAAATGCTCTACCGCGGGATGGTCCACCTCAATCCGTAGACCAGGACCGCGAAGGCAATGAGGCTCGCCACATAGATGAAGACGAACCAGAGGAGGCGCTTGGCGCGTCCCTCGCCGGGTGGATGCGGTTCGGTCTGCATCAATGATACCCGTATCCGCCGCCCTTGATCTCCTCGGCCACCTTTCCGCGAAACACGTAATAGGCATAGGCCGTGTAGGCGAAAGTGATCGGCAGCACGATGGCGAAACCCACAAGCGCGAAGAGCTGGGAGCTGACGGTGTTGGCCGTGTCCCAGATCGTCAGGGTCGGCGGCACATTGTAGGGAAACAGGCTGACGCCGAGGCCAAGATAGCCGAGCAGGAACATGGTGATCGCCAAGAAGAACGGCCGCACGTGCCTCCCCTCTTCCAGATCACGGAACAGACGATAGGCCACATAGACCGTGATCAGCGGAATAGGCGCGAGGAAGGCGATGTTGGGCCAACTGAACCAGCGCGCCTCGATCCGTGTGCCCAGGAAAGGCACCCACGCCGATACGATGGCCATGGCCACGACAGTCGCGATCAGGAAGCGAACGGCCACGCGGCGCGCCCAGATTTCCAGTTCGCCGGTGGTCTTCATCACGCACCATGTGGCGCCGAGAAGCCCGTAGCCGCAGATCAGGCTGATGCCGGTGAGCACGCTGAAAGGCGTGAGGAAATCGAAGGTGCCGCCCGTGAACTGGCGCCCATTGTTAGAAAAGCCCTGCACAAAGGCGCCGAGCACCATGCCCTGGAAAAAGGTCGCCAGCAGGGAGCCGAAGAAGAAGGCGTTGTCCCACAGGAATTTCGAGCGTTCCGACTTGAAGCGGAACTCGAAGGCGACGCCGCGAAAGATCAGCGCGATCAGCATGAGGGTGATCGGCACGTAGAGCGCCGGCATCAGCACCGCATAGGCGATGTGGAAGACAGCGAACAAGCCGCCGCCGCCGAGGACGAGCCATGTCTCGTTGCCGTCCCAGATAGGGGCCACCGAAAACATCATCCGGTCGCGCCAATTGTCGCTTTTCGCGGCCTTGAAGAGAATGCCGACCCCGAGATCGAACCCGTCCACGATCACGTACATGGCAACCGCGACGGCAATCAATCCGGCCCAGATCAGCGGCAGCCAGAAGGCGAGACCTTCGTATTCCATTCCGAAACCGAACATGATCTTTCGCCTCCTATCGTGTCAGCTGTGCGCGGTGCCTAGGCTTGCCTTCCAGCCCCTCGTCCGACACGGAGAACGGACGCTTGGCTCTCTTGCCGAGATCGTCCTCATCCGGCATCTGCTCGACCGGATCGGGCCCGCGCCACAGGAGCTTTGCGAGGTAATACGAGCCGAAGCCGAACACGAAGGCATAGACCACCATGAAGGTGATGAGCGACGCGCCGACCGCGCCCGCCGCGACCGGCGACACCGCATCCGCCGTGCGCAAATGGCCGTAGACCACATAGGGCTGACGGCCGATCTCCGCCGTGAACCAGCCGAACAATACCGCGCCGAACCCTGAGGGCGTCATGATCATGGTAGCGGTGAGGAAAATTCTGTTGGTGAACAGCGTGCCCCTGTAGCGCAGGTAAAGGCTCCACAACCCGATGCCCAGCATGGCAAAGCCCAGGCCGACCATGATGCGGAACGAGAAGAAGACCGGCCAGACAGGCGGACGCTGATCGCGCGGCACATCCTTGAGGCCAGGCACCACGCCGTCGAAAGCGTGCGTCAGAACCCAGCTGCCGATCTTCGGAATCGCGATCTCGAAACGGTTCGTTTCCGCCACCTCATCCGGCAACGCGAAGAGGCGCAGGGGCATGTTGTCCATGCGGTCCCAATTGCCCTCGATCGCCGCAAGCTTCGTCGGCTGATATTTGAGCACTCCGAGACCGTGTAGGTCGCCGATGACGATCTGTACCGGCACGAAGATCGCTGCGAACCAGAGCGCCATGGACAGGGAGCGGCGCGAGGCGGCGAGCTTCGCCTCTGGCGCATCGTGAGGATGGCGCAGCAACATCCAGGCCGACATGCCCGCCACCGCGAAGGCGGTCGTGATGTAGCAGCCCATCACCATATGCGCATAGCGCAAGGGGAATGACGGATTGAAGACGATCGAGAACCAATCGACCGGCACCATCTTGCCGTTTTCGATGGCGAACCCGACCGGCGTCTGCATCCAGGAATTCACGGAGAGAATCCAGAACGCGGAGATCAGCGTGCCCAAAGCCACCATGCAGGTGGCAAAGAAATGCAGCCGGTCGCCGACGCGCTCCCAGCCGAAGAGCATGATGCCGAGGAAAGAGGCCTCAAGGAAGAAAGCGGTCAGCACCTCGTAGGCCATCAGCGGCCCGACCACGTTTCCGGCGACCTCGGAGAAACGCGACCAGTTGGTGCCGAACTGGTAGCTCATGACGATGCCCGACACGACGCCGAGGCCGAAGGACACTGCAAACACCTTCACCCAGAACCGGAAGAGGTTGCGGTAAAGCGGATTGCCGGTGCGAAGCCAGTTGAATTCGAGGGCCGCGAGCCAGCTCGCGAGACCGATGGTGAAGGCCGGGAAGATGATATGGAAGGCTATCGTGAACGCAAACTGGATGCGCGACAGCATCAGGGCGTCAAGTTCCATACCGCTTCCCCTTCAACCTACCCCCGTGCTTTTAGGGCAGTTGCGGCATGAAACCAAGGGGCACGGCCTTGCTTAGGCCCGAAGACCCGCTTGATATCCGGAAAGCGGCTGCCAACCCGCGCTGAGGCGGGAGAGAGCTTCGAGTTCCACGGGATCATGGCTGCAGAAGATTCTCACGTTGCTGCGCCTATCGTTTGCGAGTTCCCGCAGTCGCTCCTGATTGTGAAGCCGCAACGGCCTGTCCATTTCCATTAGGTGCTGATAGGCGGCAAGGCCCGGCGTGCAGGAAGGCTTAGAGTCCATCTCGTGGCGATGGAAATAGGCATCGCCCGCATTGAGCAGCCAGCCCTCCGGCGTATCGATGGCAATGCCGGCATGACCGAGCGTATGCCCCGGCAGCGGAACCATCAGGATCTCGGGCGGTAATCCATCGAGATCGCGCACGGCCTCGAAGCCGAACCAGCGCTCGCCGTCAGGATTGTAGAGACGCCAGTCGCGAACCTCGTCCCATTGCTCGGGGCTGTAGCGGCGTGTCTGGATAAACCCATGCCGGTCCTCGGCGATGTCCATCTCGGCTTCCAGCACATGCACCCTCGCTTCAGGAAAATCCTCGAGACCGCCCGCATGATCGAAATCGAGATGGGTGAGAACGATGTGGCGCACGTCGCGGGCTGAAAAGCCCAGTTGCCTCACCTGCTCCAGGGCGGTGTAGCGATGTTCCAGCTGGATGCGGTTGGTGTGAATAAAAAGCGGGCTCAACCGCTCATAAGGGTGCTCTACATCCCGAGAGCCAAAGCCGGTATCCACGAGCACCAGCCCGTCGCTGTCGGTTTCGACAAGCTGGCAATGGCACACCAGCTGCGCGGTCATTCCACGACTCACCCCATCCCAAAGCTTGCCTCCGACCGGACACATGCAGCCGCAATTGAGATGATGAACGCGCATGTGGAGACCTCGCCGGCAGGGACGTGACCGGGTCCTAACGCGAGGCTACAGGAGATTGTTCGATCGGAGGCCGCTACTTCCGGCAGGAGAAG
This sequence comes from Microvirga sp. P5_D2, assembly GCF_054049475.1. Lineage (NCBI taxonomy): Bacteria > Pseudomonadati > Pseudomonadota > Alphaproteobacteria > Hyphomicrobiales > Methylobacteriaceae > Microvirga > Microvirga sp. P5_D2. Next base: position 17,761 of record NZ_JBFUMH010000002.1, read on the forward strand.
GGTGGGAAGGTACTGGCCGTTCCTGCATTCATGGCTGCGACGACCATCATGTTGGCGAGGTCGAACTCCTCGGTGGAGCGAGGGCAGACATCTCCTCGCGCGGTGCAGCCGGAGGCGAGAAAGGCTTCGTGGCGCTCAATGAATTCCTGCCCGATGCCCTTCATGCCGCGCCTCTTCAACGCTTCGACCCAAGCCTTCTTATAGCGCTCGCACTTGACTTCCACCCAGCTTTGCTCAGGGCGATCCTGAGCGATGCTCGGTGAAAGCGCATTCCCGAAGACAATGGTAGTACAGAGCATGGTCATGGAGAGCAGGCGCATATGAACCTCGGCGGCGTAGCCGCGCGATGGAGCACAGACGCGAAGGATCGGTCAAGCGGCTCAGACACGCGCCTCGGGCTGTGCTTTACTCTGCCTGCGGGTCGATGTGCTGCGCTTTCTCGCAGGCTTCACCTTTTCCTGCTTCTGGACCTCGCGAGACAGGCGCTCCTGCAGGAGCGTAAGCACCGCCGCCTCTTCCGGCCTCAGGGAAGACAAGTCTTCGCGCAGCTCGGTCTCGACCTGGTTTTTGATCTCCAAAAGCAGATCGCCGTCGAGATAGCAGGAGAATACCTCCGGATGGACATAGCATTTGCGGCAGATGGTGGGCGTGTTGCCCAGCCTTGACGACACCTCCTCGATGGCCGCGCGGATGTTCTTCTTGGCTTTTGCCTCGCTGTCGAACTGCTCGAATTCGGACAACGCCAATGTGGCGAGCACCGTGCCCGCCCAGGTGCGAAAATCTTTTGCCGTGATATCGCGCCCAGTGATCTCCTTGAGATACGCGTTCACGTCCGAGGAGGAGATCGATTGCCGTTCGCCGTTCTCGTCGAGATATTGAAACAGATCCTGGCCCGGCAGGTCCTGGCAGGCTTTCACGATCTTGGCGACGCGGCGATCCTTGACCTGCAGCTTCCAGGTCTTGCCGCTCTTGCCCTTGAACTGGAACCGCAGCTCGCCGCCATTCACCTTGACGTGCGGATCGCGTAAGGTGGTGAGGCCATAGCTCTTGTTCTGCTTGGCGTAATCCTCATTACCCACGCGGATCAGCGTGTTCTCGAGAAGATGCACGACGGTTGCGAGAACCTTCTCGCGCGGCAACCCGCGCAGGCCCATATGCTCGTCGATGGTCTTGCGGATCGCCGGAAGGCCATTGGCGAATTCCAGCATGTGCTCGTATTTGGTGCTCTCCCGCGCCTCGCGGAAAGCAGCGTGATAGCGATATTGCTTGCGGCCCTTGGCGTCACGTCCCGTGGCCTGGATGTGACCGTTGGCTTTGGAGCAGATCCACACATCCGTATATGCGGGCGGAATGACGAGCGATTTGATGCGCTTCAATGTAGCGTCGTCCGCGACCTTCTTTCCGTCCGGGCGCAGATAGGTGAAGCCCTTGCCGGATTTCTTGCGCCGGATGCCCGGCTCCTCGTCGGAGACATACAGAAGCCCCGCACTCTCGGCGGCATCGCGGGGATCGACGACATCGGTGGTATTGTTTGAATCGAGCGCCATGGGTCGCCTTGAATGAAGAGCAGGACGTCAACCGGATGAGACAGCTCCCGGTTCCCTGCGTGACGAAGACGCGCCTTGCATGCGCGCTTCCTGGCGATCGGTGCGGATCTTCAGAAAGAGGATCGTTCCGCTCAAGCACAAGCTCAACAGGTTGAAGACGATAAGCGGCATGTTGCCGATCAGGAAGCCGTAAGCGGACCAGAGCGTGAAGGCTGTGACGGTGACCATATACATGCGCTTGGAGATGGCGGCCGTATCCCGCTCCCTCCAAGCTTTGAGCACCTGCGGCACGAAGCTTGCTGTGGACAGGATGCCCGCTACCGTCGCCAGGATCGTCGGCAGCCACTCACTCATACGCGTCTCCATCGTCAGGTCACGGCAACGGATGGGGAAATGGGTGGTTCCCTCTATCCATCACCACAGCTAGAAGGGCAGAGCCTTTTTCATCCGGATGATCCCTTGTCGCTGACACCCCTTCCCGAAACACAGGGCCGCAAGCTCGTCTTCGTCGTTACCGAGGACTGGTTCTTCGTCTCGCATTTCCTGCCGATGGCCAGGGCCGCGCGCGAGCTTGGGCTCGACGTCACGGTGGTGACACGGGTGCGCACCCATCGCGAGGCGATCGAAGCTACCGGCGCGAAGGTCATCGCGCTGGAAGCGGAGCGGCGCAGCCTCAACCCCATGGCGGCGGGCTATGCCGCAGGCCAACTCGCTGCGATCCTGAAGGACGAGAAGGCCGATCTCGTTCACTGCATCGCGCTCAAAAGCATTCTGGTCGGAGGCTTTGCCGCCTCCATGGCTGGTGTCGGGCGGCGGGTCTATGCGCTGACGGGGCTCGGGTTCTTAGGAGCCCGTACCGATTTCGTCGGGCGCTGGTCCCAGCGCGCCGTGCGCCTGCTGGTGCGCGGGCTTGCAACATCCAACACACGCTATCTGTTCGAGAACCCGGACGATCCGAAACTGCTGGGGCTTGATCCCAAGGCTTCCAACGTCACCATCGTGGGCGGCGCGGGCATCGACCCGGATGTTCTTCAGCCCGCTCCGCTTCCCTCGCAACCGCCTTTGAGGGTGGCCCTTGTTGCCCGCATGCTCTGGTCCAAGGGCATCGATCTCGCGGTCGAGGCCGTTTGCATCGCTCGGGCGAACGGCGCCGATGTGGAGCTGTCGCTTTACGGCGCGCCCGACCCGTCGAACCCCAAGGCCATTCCGGAAGAAACCCTCAAAGGCTGGAGCGCCGAGCCGGGAATCTCCTGGCATGGGCCGACGCGGGACGTGGCAGCCGTCTGGCGCGACCACCACATCGCCTGCCTGCCCTCGCGCGGCGGCGAAGGCCTGCCGCGCACCCTGCTGGAAGCCGCCGCCTGCGGCCGTGCGATCCTCACCACCGATGTGCCCGGCTGCCGCGCCCTGATCCGCGATGGGGTGGAAGGTTTCGTGGTGACGCCGGATGACGCCGATGCGCTGGCAAAAGCCCTGATCGCGCTGGCCTCGGAGCCGGATCGCGTGGCCCGCATGGGCGAGGCTGCGCGGGCTCGGGTACTGGAAGGCTTTACCGAGCGCCATGTGATGGACGACCTCAAGCGGCTTTACGCCTCCCTGCTCAGCTCATGATCAAGGACCCGGTTGCCTTTATCCACGCCGAGACACGGCTTCTGCCGGTTCCTCACACGCCGGAACTTTCCCTGCATGTGGCCGACGAGGCGACGGAGCTCTGGCAGCGGACGGAGGAGGAACTCGGCGAGATCGGCCTGCCGCCGCCCTTCTGGGCCTTTGCCTGGGCCGGCGGGCAGGCGCTTGCCCGCTACATCCTCGACAATCCCGAGACCGTGCGCGGCAAACGGGTTCTGGACTTCGCCTCGGGCTCCGGGCTCGTCGCCATCGCGGCCATGAAGGCGGGAGCAGCGGAGGTTGCGGCCTGCGATATCGATTCCTTCGCCATAGTCGCCATCGGGCTCAATGCCGAGGCCAATGGGGTGACGGTGACGCCCGTGCAGGACAACCTGATCGGCCAGGACCGGGGATGGGATACGGTGCTTGCCGGTGACATTTGCTACGAGCGCGATCTGGCAGCGCAAGTGACGGATTGGCTGTTCGACCTCAGCCGCCGAGGCGCCACGGTGCTCATCGGCGATCCGGGGCGCAGCTACCTGCCCAGGGAAAAGCTGGAGCAGGTTAGCCATTACGAGGTCCCGGTGACCCGCACCCTCGAGGATACCGAGATCAAGAAGACCAGCGTCTGGCGTTTTCGGCATAGTTAAATCCCTGCCAAGCCTCGGGTCTTTGCAATCCGGCAAAATTCCTCGCCGGCTTTGCGCTTCGACGGGTTGATTATGTTTCGATATAAACTATCTTTTTGAGGAGGGGCTGACCTGCTTTGCCTCGCTTCATTCCATTCCGTTCCATTTTGGCCGTCAGATTCAGAGCACTCTTATGACTCAGCCTGTCCTCGATCTTCCCTCCAGCCTTCGTGAAACCGCAAAAGCGATCCGCATTCCGGCGAAAGTTGCGAAAAGTCTGTCGCAGGCCGAGGAGATCTGTAAGGCCCAGCGCGTTCGCCTGACGCCGATCCGCCGCCGGGTTCTAGAAGTGCTCCACACAGCCGCAAAGCCCCTCGGCGCCTACGATCTGGCAGCCCTTCTCGCGCCGCAGGGCCGGCGGGTCGCCCCGATCACCGTTTATCGCGCCCTCGACTTCCTGATCGAGCAGGGCTTGGCCCATCGCATCGCGAGCCTGAACGCTTATGTTGCCCATGACGGGGAGCCCAACAGCGCCACCCATGCCTTTTTGATCTGCGAAGGGTGCGGCGAGGTCACGGATATTCCTTCCCCCGAGATTGCCCGCGCCCTGTCCGGCCTCCTGAAGCAGCACAGCTTCTCCTCGCACGCCAAGGCCCTGGAAATCATCGGCCGCTGCGCCCGTTGCTGAAACCGCATCAGCGCTCGTCGAGGCCGATGCTTCGAGGTTTTGGTCCTGAGCATCTTTTCACCCAAAACCGGTTCCCACTTTTGGGCCCGATGCTCTAGGCCGCGCTTGACGGAACAGGGTTTTGGCATCAGCTAAACGGCGGCAGCCATTGTGACCGGCCGCCGTGGATTGCAGCATGTCTTCTTTGTCTTCTCCTGAAGCGCCTTGCCTTGAGACCCATGCAGGCCCCGCCCCGCGCCACCGCACTGTGGGCGTGAGGGTCGGCAATGTCATGGTCGGCGGCGGCGCTCCCATCGTCGTCCAGTCCATGACCAACACGGACACGGCGGATGTGGACGGGACCGTGGCCCAGGTGGCGGCGCTTGCCCGCGCGGGTTCGGAGATCGTGCGCATCACGGTGGACCGCGACGAGGCCGCCGCCGCCGTGCCGAAGATCCGCGAGCGGCTCGACCGGCTTGGCGTGAGCGTCCCGCTCGTCGGCGACTTCCATTACATCGGCCACCAGCTGCTGGCCGATCATCCGGCCTGCGCCGAGGCGCTCGCCAAGTACCGCATCAATCCCGGCAATGTGGGCTTCAAGGAGAAGAAGGACCGGCAGTTCGGCGCCATCGTCGAGCAGGCGATCCGCCACGACAAGGCCGTGCGCATCGGCGCGAACTGGGGCTCCCTCGACCAGGAACTCCTGACCCATCTCATGAACGAGAACGCGGCCTCCGCGAACCCGCGCGACATGCGCTGGGTGACCCGAGAAGCCATGCTCCAGTCCGCCCTCCTCTCCGCCGCCCGCGCGGAGGAGATCGGCTTGGCGAAGGACCGGATCATCCTCTCGGCCAAGGTTTCCGCCGTGCAGGACCTGATTGCGGTTTACGAGGACCTCGCCCGCCGCTCCGATTACGCGATCCATCTGGGCCTCACCGAGGCCGGCATGGGCTCGAAGGGCATCGTGGCCTCTTCCGCCGCCATCGGCATCCTGCTCCAGCAGGGCATCGGCGACACGATTCGCTTCTCGCTGACGCCTGAGCCCGGCGGCGACCGCACCCTCGAGGTGAAGACCGCCCAGGAACTGCTCCAAACCATGGGTTTCCGCACCTTCGTGCCCCTGGTCGCGGCCTGCCCCGGCTGCGGACGCACCACGTCCTCCGTATTCCAGGAGCTGGCGCGGGACATCCAGACCTGGATTTCTACCTCCATGCCCGATTGGAAACGCACCTATCCCGGTGTCGAGAACCTGAACGTCGCCGTCATGGGCTGCATCGTGAACGGCCCTGGCGAATCGAAGCACGCCAATATCGGCATTTCCCTGCCCGGCACCGGCGAGCAGCCGGCGGCCCCGGTCTTCATCGACGGAAAGAAGGCTCTGACCCTACGTGGGGCGACGCTGGCCCAGGACTTCCAGAAGCTCGTGCTCGACTATATCGAGAAGAATTACGGCCAAGCCGGGCGCGATGCCGCCGAATAAGGCAGTGGAACCCTTGCTGAAATTCCGTTTTAAGCTAGGGCGCGATGTGCTAGAGAGCCCGCCGCGCCGGCAGTGACGGTCGCTTGCGCTCACCGAGGAAGAGCATCGGAGAAGGGGCCGCCCTTCGTCGTCGACGAGAGTGATTCAACAAGGGCCGTTCGCGGGCTATCCGCAAAGAAAAGCACACATGGCAGAACAGCAAGTCGCTCCTGGGCACGCCGATTCCGCGGCTCCGGAGGCCAGCACCCCCGAAAGCCACTCCCATGCGGGCTTCTGGACCCTCATGCTCGGCGCTATCGGCGTGGTCTATGGCGATATCGGCACGAGCCCTCTTTACGCCATGCGCGAGACGGTGGCGGCCGCCACCGGCGGTCACCATGGAACGCCCGTTCCGCTCAGCCGCGAGCTGATCATCAGCATCCTGTCGCTGCTGATCTGGGCGCTGATCCTCACGGTCAGCGTCAAATACGTGCTGATTCTTCTGCGCGCCGACAACAAGGGCGAAGGCGGCTCGTTGACCCTCGTGGCCCTGACCCAGCTCGCGCTCGGGCGTCGAAGCCTTCCCGTGCTGATGATGGGTATGGCCGGAGCGGCCCTGTTCTTTGGCGACGCCGCCATCACCCCCGCCATCTCGGTCCTATCGGCCCTTGAGGGCCTGAAACTCGTCGCCCCATCCTTCGAGAGCTATGTGCTGCCGGGCGCCCTGGCGATCCTGATCGCCCTGTTCGCCGTGCAAAGCCGCGGCACGGGCAAGGTCGCGGCGTTCTTCGGCCCGCTGACGCTCCTATGGTTCATCACCATGGCGGGTCTCGGCCTCCTCCATATCGCCGACGACTGGGAGGTTCTGCTCTCCTTCAATCCGTATTACGGCGTCTCCTTCCTCGTTACACATCCGGGAACGGCCTTTGCCATTCTCGGCAGCGTGTGCTTGGCCGTGACGGGCGCGGAAGCGCTCTACGCGGATCTCGGCCATTTCGGCCGCCGCCCGATCCGCGTGGCTTGGAGCACCGTCGTCTTCCCGGCGCTCGCCCTTAACTATCTCGGCCAAGGCGCCCTGGTGCTGTCGAATCCCGACGCCCTCGCGAACCCCTTCTTCCTTCTGGCGCCGCCCTGGCTGCTCCTGCCCCTCGTGGTGCTGGCGACGCTCGCCACTATCGTCGCGAGCCAGGCCGTCATCACCGGCGCCTTTTCGCTGACGCGGCAGGCTATTCAGCTCGGCCTGCTGCCGCGGCTCGAAGTACGCTTCACCTCCGAGACCCATTCAGGACAGATCTATCTGCCCCGTGTGAACTGGCTTCTGCTTGCCGCAGTGGTCAGCCTCGTGATGCTCTTCGGCTCCTCCAGCAGCCTCGCCAGCGCCTATGGCATCGCGGTGTTCGGCACCATGGTCGTCACCACGCTTCTCGCCTGCGTGGTCATGAGCCGCAGCTGGGGCTGGGGTCCGGTGAAGACCGGACTCGTGATGATCCCCCTGCTGCTGATCGACCTCACCTTCCTCTCGTCCAACCTCGTGAAGCTCCTGGACGGCGGCTATGTGCCCCTGATCATCGCCGGCTTCTTCTTCGTGCTCATGTATACCTGGGTGAAGGGCACGCGGATCTTGTTCGAGAAGACCCGCAAGATCGACGTACCTTTGGTCGAGCTGGTGCAGATGCTCGAGAAGAGCCCGCCGCACCGTGTGAAGGGCACCGCCGTGTTCCTCACGAGCGATCCCGACACCGCGCCGGCCGCCCTGCTCCACAACCTCAAGCACAACAAGGTGCTGCACGAGAAGAACGTGATCCTCACCGTGCGCAGCGAGGACATTCCGCGTGTCGAAGACGAGGACCGCGTCGCCATCGAGCATGTAGGCGACACGTTCTGGCGCATCCGCCTGAGCTACGGCTACATGGAAACGCCGAACATTCCGCGTGGCCTCGCGATCCTGCGCAAGCAGGGCTTCAAGGTCGACATCATGGCGACCTCGTTCTTCCTCTCGCGGCGCTCGATCCGCCCCGCCAGCCATTCAGGCATGCCGCTCTGGCAGGATAAGGTTTTCATCGGCCTCGCCAAATCGGCCAGCGACGCCACGGACTTCTTCCAGATCCCGACAGGGCGCGTGGTGGAAGTCGGAACGCAGGTCACCGTGTAAGCCGTTACCTCTTCAGTCTTGATCTGGACGTGCCTGCACTCCTCGTGCGACGCACGCTCCGTCGAGGATTTATTACGTGAACTCCGCCCCTACCTCACCCGCCTCTCCCTTCGCTCTCAGCCGCAGCGAGGCGGTGCTCGTGTTCGTCACGATGATCTGGGGCGCCACCTTCCTCGTCGTACAATTGGCGCTCAGCGCGAGCGGGCCGCTGTTCTTCGTGGGGCTTCGCTTCGGCACGGCGGCGTTGATGATGGCCCTCATTGCCGCGCCCGTGCTGCGCGGGCTGACATGGCTCGAGATCAAGGCGGGCGTCATGATCGGCATCGCCATCTTCTTCGGCTACACACTCCAGACCTACGGGCTGCAATATATCCCCAGCAGCAAGTCGGCTTTCATCACGGCGCTCTACGTGCCGATCGTGCCGCTGCTGCAATGGCTGGTGCTGAAGCGCCCGCCGAGCGTCATGGCGTGGTCCGGCATCGCGCTCGCCTTCATCGGCCTTGCCCTTCTAGCAGGGCCCGACGGCACCTCCATCGGCCTCGGCATCGGCGAGATTTTGACGCTGCTCTGTGCCATCGCCATTTCCGCCGAGATCATTCTCATCGGCGCTTATGCCGGCAAAGTGAATGCGCGCCGCGTGACCGTGGTGCAGTTGGCGACCACTTCGGTTCTCGCGCTCGGATTGATGGCTCCCCTCGGCGAGTCACTGCCCGCGCCGTCATGGCTCCTGATCGGCAGCGCCGTCGGCCTCGGGCTTGCCAGCGCCGGCATTCAGCTTGCGATGAACTGGGCGCAGAAGACGGTCTCGCCCACCCGCGCCACGGTGATCTATGCGGGTGAGCCCGTCTGGGCGGGGATCGTCGGTCGTCTCTACGGGGAGCTCATGCCCGTTGCGGCTCTGCTCGGCGCCGCCTTGATCGTGGCCGGTGTCATCGTGAGCGAAATGAAGTTGCCGCGCTGGTTCAAGAGACGCCAATCCGCAAGAGTTTGACCTTGACCATTCAGGTGAGATGGAGAACCTGCGACAACGCGTGCGTCGCAGTTGATCCTTGATGCAATAGAATTGGTTTTCTGGACGCAGAATCTCATCGCCCCTTCCCATCGATCCCCCTTGGCTTAATGTCCTTCATGCAGGGGCACTCGGTATTGGGCACTGATCGCCTGGAACTGAAAGAGCCGTCGGGATGGATGTGAACGAGCCTGTCAACCTGACCAATTGCGACCGGGAGCCGATCCACATTCCCGGCAGCATCCAGGAACATGGTTGCCTGCTCGCCTGCGATACGCAGGTATCGCTGATCCTGCGCCATTCCGCGAATGCATCCGCGATCCTGGGCCTCAGGGGCGAGATCAACGGAAGCGCGTTGGAAAATCTTCTCGGCGGAGAGATTGCCCACACGCTGCGCAATGCACTCGCGACATCGAGCAGCGAGGGCCGGGCCGCTCTGCTGTTCGATCTCGATATCAATGGCAGAACCTTCGATGTCGCCATTCACCGTTTCCAATCGACGGTCATCATCGAGTTCGAGCCGTCTGCCACGCGGTTCAACCATCCTCTCGACCTCACCCGCGCCCTGATCGGCCGCCTGAGCAGGACGACCGATGCGGATCGCCTCGTGCGCGAAACCGCGCGGCTCGTGCGCGGCCTCCTCGGCTACGACCGCGTCATGGTCTACCGCTTCGAGCGCGACGGCTCCGGCAAGGTTGTGAGTGAAGCTAAGCGCAGCGATCTCGAAAGCTTCCTCGGCCAGTATTTTCCCGCCAGCGACATTCCCCAGCAGGCGCGCGTTCTTTATCTGCGCAACATCATCCGTATCATCGGCGATGCCGACAGCCGGCAGATCCCGCTGGAGCCGGCGCTCGATGCATCGGGCGAGCCGCTCGATCTGTCCTTCGCCCATCTGCGCAGCGTCTCGCCGATCCACCTCGAATACCTGCACAACATGGGTGTCGCCGGATCGATGTCGATCTCGATCATCATCGACGGCGAGCTGTGGGGCCTCATCGCCTGCCATCATTATTCGCCCCGTGTCCTGCCCATGGGCCTGCGCGTGGCCGCGGAAGTGTTCGGGGAATTCTTCTCGCTCCATCTCAACGCGCTCCTGCAGCGACGCAAGCTCGATGTGGCCATGGACGCGCGCCGCTCGCTGGACAAGATCCTGCGGCTGGCCTCGCACCAATCCGATGTGAGCGACATGCTGCGCGCAAGCCTCGGCGATCTCGGCCAGCTCGTTCCATGCGACGGCGTCGGCCTCTGGATCGACGGCGTGTGGACGGCGCAAGGCAGCACGCCTCCGGCCGATGCCATCGCCGGTCTCGCGCGCTTCGCCGGCAACGTGGCCGAGGGCAAGGTGTGGGCGACGCACGCCTTGTCCCACCGTCTCGCATCGGCCGACAATTACCGGGCGCAGGCCTCGGGCGTGATGGCCGTGCCGCTGTCGCAGAGGCCGCGCGACTACCTGTTCTTCTTCCGCAAGGAGCAGGTTCAGACGCTGGATTGGGCCGGCAATCCCGACAAGTCCTACAATACCGGCTCCATGGGCGACCGGCTGACGCCGCGAAAGAGCTTCGCCATCTGGAAGCAGATCGTTCACGCGCAATCCCTGCCCTGGACCGGAGCGGACCGCGAGATCGCGGAGGCGACGAAGATCACCCTGGCCGAAGTCGTGCTGCGTCACGGAGAGCTTCTTGCCGACGAACGCACGAAGGCCGACGTCCGTCAGCGCATGCTGAACGAGGAACTCAACCACCGGGTCAAGAACATCCTCGCGATCATCAAGTCCCTCGTCGGACATCCGGTCGAGGAAGGCCGTGAGCTGAAGGATTACATCTCATCCCTGCAGGGCCGCATCCAGGCTCTCGCCGTCGCGCACGATCAGGTCGTTCGCAGCGGCGGCGGCGGCTTCTTGGACGAACTCCTCGGCGCGGAGCTGACACCCTATCGCGAGCCCAGCACGAGCATCGTGTTTCAAGGTCCGAAGGTAGGGCTCGATGCGCGCGCCTATTCAGTGATGGCGCTGGTGTTGCATGAATTGTGCACCAATGCGGCGAAGTACGGCGCGCTCTCGAAAGCCGGCGGCCAGCTCTCGGTGATCTGGACGCTCGAAGCCGAGGGCGGATGCCGGATCATGTGGCGGGAATCCGGCGGCCCGATCGTATCGCCGCCCAAGCGCGAAGGGTTCGGCACGGTGCTGATCGACCGCAGCATCCCTTACGATCTCGGCGGCGAAAGCCGCGTCGATTATCCGCCCACCGGCGTCGAGGCCTCCCTCCTGATTCCGCAAAAGCACATTGCGCAGATCTTTGCGCCGGATGACGAGCAGCCCCAACGGCTGGGCGTTGCTGTCAAAACGCGCATCAATCTCGCCGAGATTTCGCTACTGCTGGTCGAGGATCAGCTTCTGATCGCGCTCGATGTGGAAGCCATGCTCAACGAGAGCGGGATTGGCGATGTAATCACGAGCGGATCCGTCTCCGATGCCCTGCGCAAGCTGTCCGCCTCGACACCGAGCGCCGCCATTCTCGACGTCAATCTCGGCAGCGAGACCTCGATCCCGGTCGCCGAGGAATTGGCGAGGCGCAAGATCCCGTTCGTCTTCGCCACCGGCTACGGCGAGAACGGCATGGTACCCGCCTCGTTCGCGGATATACCTGTCGTTCGCAAACCCTACGACGCGGACAGCCTCACCGAGGCGATCATCCAGGTGGTGACGGCCCGCTAAACCTGTCGTTCCACCACAAAGCGCACGGCTTCGCGCAGGGTATCGGCCTTCGCACTGAACCGGTCGAGCGCGGCATGGGCCTTGTCCACCAGTGCGGCGCATTCGCGTTTCGCGCCGTCCATGCCGAGCAGATCGACGAGAGTCGCCTTACCCTTCTCCTGATCCTTGCCGGTGCGCTTGCCGAGCGCCTCCGCGGAAGCCTCCCGGTCGAGAATGTCGTCGGCGACCTGGAAGGCCGCGCCCAGCGCGCGGCCGTATTCCACGAGGCTCCGGCGCGAATCCGCATCCGCCTTGCCGATGATTGCGCCAGCCTCCGCCGAGAAGGTGAGGATCGCGCCGGTTTTCATCATCTGGAGCTGGCGTATTTCCGCCTCGCCCATGGTGGCCGCGCCGTAGCGCCCCTCCGCCGTGAGGTCGAGCAACTGCCCGCCGACCATGCCGCCCAAGCCCGAGGCGCGGGCGAGGCCGAGCACGAGATCGGCGCGAATGGCGGGATCGGGATCGGTGGCCGCCTCCGCCAGCACCTCGAAGGCGAGTGTCTGGAGGGCGTCGCCCACGAGAATCGCGGTCGCCTCGTCATAGGCCTTGTGCACCGTCGGGCGCCCGCGCCGCAGGTCGTCGTCGTCCATGGAGGGCAGGTCGTCATGCACCAGGGAATAGCAATGCAGGAGCTCGATAGCTGAACCGGCCCGCAGGGGGCCCTCTCCCTCCCGGCCGAAGAGCCGCGCCGCCTCGATGGCGAGGAAGGGACGCAACCGCTTGCCGCCGCCTAAGGCCGCATGCCGCATGGCGGCCATCAGGCGCGCAGGCCGCGCAATCTCGCCGTGGCCCGCTTTGTCTGATAGCAAGGCTTCGAGATTGGCTTCGACGAGCTGCGCGGCCTCGACGAGCCGCGCGGTGAAAGTGCTGTTGGATGGCGACATGATGAGCCCGAATTCGGACGGGGCAGCGGCCACGTCCGAGGAGAACATTGAGGAAAAATCGAGGCGTCGCTGGACATTGCGGCCGGGTCGGGCGCGAGGGCCGATGACGGTCTCCCGGTTCCTCCGCCGCGTCGTCCAGATCGGCCTTGGTCTGATTGTCTTATGGGTCGGCGCGGTTCTTTTGCTAGGGCTTCTCTACTGGGTCGTGCCTCCGGTTTCCACCCTCATGATGGGCCGCTGGATGACGCTGCAGAGCGTAGAGCGGGATTTCGTCGGGCTCGATGAGATTTCCCCGCACCTGCCGCTTGCGGTCATGACCGCCGAGGACAGCCGGTTCTGCGAGCATAACGGGGTCGACTGGATCGCCATCCGCGAAGTGGTGGAGGATGCCGACGAGGACGGCCCCTCCCGGGGCGCCTCGACCATTCCCATGCAGGTGGCCAAGAACCTCTTCCTGTGGCCGAGCCGGTCCTATCTCCGCAAAGGCCTGGAGCTACCGGTGGCCCTCTATCTCGACCTGATCTGGTCCAAGCGGCAGATGATGGAGGTCTATCTCAACGTGGCGGAGTGGGGCGAAGGCGTCTTCGGTGCCGAGGCGGCCGCCCAGAAATACTTCCGCAAACCGGCCAAGAACCTGACCCGGCAGGAGGCAGCCCTCCTCGCGCGGTCCCTGCCGAACCCGCTGGTGCGCAATCCGGCAAAACCCAGCAACCGCCACCGGGCTTTGGCGGGGCAGTTGCATGCCCGCATGGCGGGAGCGGCCCCCTTCAGCGGTTGCCTGAAGCCTTAAATTCGCAACGAAGGACTAGATATTTCCTCCAAGACCTTGTAAGAGGCGCAACCTCATCAAGTTTGAGATGTGAGCGTTTCCCGGTTGAGCGGGCGCTCCGCTATTTTGACCGGAGACGAGAAATGGCCGTTCCTAAGAGAAAAACGTCGCCCTCGCGGCGCGGCATGCGTCGCTCCGCCGATGCCTTGAAAGCCCCGACCTACAGCGAGGACAAGGATTCCGGCGAGCTGCGCCGCCCACACCACATCGACCTGAAGACCGGTATGTACCGTGGCCGTCAGGTTCTGAAGGTGAAGGCTGACGCGTAAGTTTACGCGGCATGCGACAAAAAGAGCCGGCGCCTGAAGCGCCGGTTTTTTTATGCCCGCAATCCCCAAGCGACCTGATTCAGTATCTCGTTTTTTACAGTTCATTAAGCCTGAGCGCCGATCCTGTACGCCTTGAGTTTTCCGAGGCTTAGGGCAGGCGTGCCCCTCGCCTCAAGCGTGTTTTTTTGAGTGCAGGGTGTGCGTTATGGCGACGAAGCGGCAGGGCCGGCTGGGGATTTTCCAGGGAGCATCCCGGACACCCCGCAAGCAAGCCGGCGTCACCGCCGCGCTTCCCGGCACCCCCTATTCCTGGGACATGGCCACCGATGCCCTCACCTGGGGTCCGAACGCCGCCGAGATCCTCGGCCTTACCAAACGGGACCTGCCCCGCACCGGCCGCGCCTTCGCGCAGCTCGTCGAGCCCGGCAGCGGCCTGGCCCGGTTCGACATCATCGCGGATCTGAATACATCGGGCGGCTCCTACGAGACCCGCCACGCTCTGCGCCTCGGCCCCGACAAGGTGCTGATGGTGGAAGATTGCGGGCGCTGGCAGCCGGGCGCCTATGGCCGCCCCGCCTTCGTGCGCGGCACCTTGCGGGCCGACCCCGCGCTCGCCGCCCAGAATTGCCTGCCTGCCCGGATCGCTGCGYGCTCGGAGCTGCTGCGGCAGGTCCAGAACGGCATCAACGAGGCCCTGCGCGTATCCCAGACCTGCACCCTGGTCGTCGGCGCGCTCAATGAGGCCGATAGCCTGGACGAGGTGGCCCGCAGGCTCCGCCCGATGATGCGCCGGCATGACGGGTTCGGAATCGTCGGCTCGACCCGCTTCGCGCTCGCCCTCGTCGGCTRCCCGGCCTCGGAGGCCGTCGGCGCCATGAACCGCATGGCGGGGCTCCTGAAAGGCTGCGGCGAAGGCCTGATCCTGGGCGCGGCCTGCGCTCCAGACCATACCTTCCGCGCCCACAAGCTCCTCCGCTTTGCCGAGGAAGCGGTGGAGGCAAGCCACAATCGCGGCTCGGACAAAGGGCTCTACGATCCCCGGCCCGCGCCCCGCTCCCGCTCGGTCGAGCAGGCCCCCTTCGATATCGTAGCCGCTCTCAACGACCGCAGCCTCGTCCTGGCCACTCGGCCCGTGATGGACGCGCAGACCCGGCAGCCGGCGCTTGCACAGGCCGTCGCCACTCTATCTACATCCGATGGCGGCACGATCCCGCTCGGCCCCGTGCCCGGCCTCGACGACGCCAATCTCGCGCTTCTGGTGGATGGTCGCATGCTGGAGCTGGCGGCGGATCACCTCGCCCGTTACCCCCATGCGCGGCTCTCACTTCCCATAGCCCCCGCCACCCTGAAGGATGCGGAATGGCTGCCGATGCTCGCAGCCCATCTCGGCGCCCGCCCCGGCATCGAATCGCGACTCGTGATCGAAGTGCCGGAAATCGCCCTTGCCGGCGACGGCACGCTCCAGGGCCGCCTCCATGCCATGAAAGCCATCGGCATCGGGCTGGCCCTGTCGGGCTACGGAAAGGGCTATGTCGCGGCAGAACAGCTGCGGCACATGCCCTTCGATCTCCTCAAGATCGACGGAATCTTCATCCAGCCGCTCAAGCGCTCGACGCAGGACCGGCTCTACATCCGCACCCTCATCGACCGCGCCCAGAATTGCGGCATCGCGATTGCCGCCGAATGGGTGGACGATGAGATGAGTGCGCGGCTTCTGACGTCTTGGGGTGTAGATTACCTGGAAGGGAGCTTCTTCGGAGAGCCCACGGCGCTGATGCAGCCGTCGCCGCTGCGTGACATGCTGGAGCGGGCTTGGGGTTAGAGGCGGCCAAGACGTGGATGGCCGGGACAAGCCCGGCCATGACGAATGAAGTCCGTGGTGAGAGGAAGACTCGCTCTACTTCCCGGCGAGCTTATCCAACTTCGCCTGCATGTCGGCCATCTGACGCTTCAGGGCGTCGAGATCCCCGCCGCTCTGCTCGTGCTCTTGCACAACCGGAGCCTTGGAGCCGTTCGGACCCAGCGGTCCACCTGGCGGGAAGGGCGAGAACATGCGCATGGCTTCCGTGAAGAAGCCCATGTTCTTGCGCACCTGCTCCTCCATGGCCTGGAAGGCTCCGGAACCGAAGGCGGTGGACATCTGGTCCCTGAGCTTCTGCTGCTCCTGGGACAGATTGTTCATGGAGAATTCGAGATAGCTCGGAACGAGCGCCTGCATGCTGTCGCCGTAGAACCGGATCAGCTGGCGCAGAACGGTGACGGGGAGAAGGTTCTGCCCCTCCTTGTTCTCCTGCTCGAAGATGATCTGGGTCAGGACCGAGCGGGTGATGTCGTCGCCCGACTTCGCGTCGTAGACCACGAAATCATCGCCCTGGCGCACCATGCCGGAGAGATCCTCCAGTGTCACATAAGTGGATGTGCCCGTGTGATAGAGACGGCGATTGGCATATTTCTTAATGACCGTCGGTTGCTTTTCCGTCGCCATGTGGCCCGATTCGCTCCTGAAAAACGGCAGCCGGCATAGTGTGGCAGAATTTTGCCGGTCATCATTGATTATAAGGCTTATGCCGCGCGATCAAAGCGCCAAAAGTCTAACGACCCTTCAGCCCCGGTTGTACCAACGCATCCTTGACATCCCAAGCTCTGGGGCTTTGATCGAACCAGCACTACATCATCTTCATGTCGAACAAATCAGCACAGGAGAGTGGCATGGCCCAGGACAGCATCGTCATTGTGGGAGCAGCCCGCACCCCCGTCGGTTCCTTCAACGGAGCCTTCGCCAACACCCCAGCTCATGAACTGGGCGCCATCGCCATCAAGGCGGCCCTGGAGCGCGCGAAAGTGGACGGCGCGGAGGTGGACGAGGTGATCCTCGGCCAGATCCTCACCGCAGCTCAAGGACAGAACCCGGCCCGCCAGGCGGCCATGGCCGCGGGCGTGCCGCAGGAAAAGACCGCATGGGCGCTCAACCAGCTCTGCGGCTCGGGGCTTCGCACGGTCGCCATCGGCCTGCAGCAGATYGCCAACGGCGAYGCCAACATCATCGTGGCCGGCGGCCAGGAATCCATGTCGCTCGCCCCGCACGCGGCCTATATGCGCGCCGGCACCAAGATGGGCGACTTCAAGCTCGTGGACACCATGCTGAARGACGGCCTGATGGATGCCTTCAACGGCTACCACATGGGCAACACCGCCGAGAACGTGGCGCAGCGCTGGCAGCTGACCCGCGAGGAGCAGGACCAGTTCGCCACCGCCTCGCAGAACAAGGCCGAGGCCGCGCAGAAGGAAGGCCGCTTCAAGGACGAGATCGTCCCCGTCACGATCTCCTCCCGCAAGGGCGATATCGTGGTCGATCAGGACGAGTACATCCGCGCCGGCACCACCGTCGAAGCGCTCGGGAAGCTCAAGCCCGCCTTCTCGAAGGACGGCACCGTGACCGCGGGCAATGCCTCCGGCATCAATGACGGCGCGGCCGCCCTCGTGCTGATGACGGAAGCGGAAGCGCAGAAGCGCGGTCTCACCCCGCTCGCACGCATCGCCTCCTGGGCCACCGCCGGCGTCGATCCCGCGATCATGGGTACGGGCCCGATTCCCTCTTCRCGCAAGGCGCTCGAGAAGGCCGGCTGGAAAGTGTCGGATCTCGATCTCGTCGAGGCGAACGAGGCCTTCGCGGCGCAGGCGCTCGCAGTCAACAAGGACATGGCCTGGGATCCGTCCATCGTGAACGTGAACGGCGGCGCGATCGCCATCGGCCATCCCATCGGCGCATCGGGCGCGCGCGTTCTCGTGACCCTGTTGCACGAAATGAACCGCCGTGATGCGAAGAAGGGTCTCGCAACACTGTGCATCGGCGGCGGCATGGGCGTCGCCATGTGCCTTGAAAGGTAAAAGCTGCCTTGTGCGCTGAAGATCCAGCGATGAATCTTTCAGCGCACAAGGAAAATAAGGCTGCGCACCCTTCCACCTTTCCCGACTTGTACTAAGCTATTAGTGAAGGGCTGCTTCGGTGAAGCAGCCCTTCGACAACGAGATCTCGAAGAGATCCGCTTAGGAACATTCTTGGGAAGGAAACAGGCATGGCGCGCGTTGCATTGGTTACGGGCGGAACTCGCGGCATTGGCGCCGCAATCTCCGCGGCCCTGAAGCAGGCCGGCTACAAGGTCGCCGCGAATTACGCGGGCAACGACGAAGCGGCCAATCGATTCAAGGGCGAGACGGGCATCCCGGTCTTCAAGTTCGACGTGTCCGATGCCGCCTCCTGCGAGGCGGGCATCCGCGCGGTCGAAGCAGAAGTCGGGCCGGTCGATATCCTGGTCAACAACGCGGGCATCACCCGCGACGGCATGTTCCACAAGATGAGTTTCGACCAGTGGTCCGCCGTGATGCGCACCAATCTCGATTCCATGTTCACCTGCACGCGCCCTGTTATCGAGGGAATGCGCGAACGCGGCTTCGGCCGCATCGTCATCATCTCGTCCATCAACGGCCAGAAGGGACAGATGGGACAGGCCAATTATTCCGCCGCGAAAGCAGGCGTGATCGGCTTCGCGAAAGCGCTCGCGCTGGAGAACGCCAACAAGGGCGTCACCGTGAACGTTGTAGCACCGGGCTACATCGCCACCGAGATGGTGAAGGCGGTGCCCGAGGAAGTGCTCAAGGCGAAGATCCTACCGCTCATCCCCGTAGGACGCCTCGGTGAGGCAGAAGAGATCGCCCGCGCCGTACTGTTCCTCGCCGGCGACGATGCCGGCTTCATCACGGGCTCGACGCTGTCGGCGAATGGCGGGCAGTACATGGCCTGACCGAGACTTAAAGAATTCGTCATTTCCTATTGAAAGCCCTCCTCAGCAGGAGGGCTTTCGTTTATTGCGAACACCATGACGACTCGCACCGCCACCACCATCGGCCTCATCACTATCCTGCTCTGGTCCACCCTAGCCCTGCTCACGGCTGCCACGGGTACGATTCCGCCGCTTCAGCTCAATGCGATGACCTTCCTCATCGGCGGGCTTGTGGGCGTGGCGAGCTGGATCGTGCGCCCTCAAGGGATCAAGGCCCTCAAGCAGAMGCCCGCCGTCTGGGCCTTGGGGCTGGGCGGCCTCTTCGGCTATCACGCGCTGTATTTCGCAGCCCTTCGCTGGGCGCCTCCGGCCGAGGCGGGGCTCATCAATTATCTCTGGCCGCTCCTGATCGTGCTCTTCGCCTCCCTGCTGCCGGGCGAGCACTTGCGGCGCGCGCATCTTGTGGGAGCGCTGCTCGGCTTCTCGGGCGTGATCGTGCTGATCGCGGGGCGCGGCGCCCTCGATGCGCGGGCGGAATACGTGCCGGGCTATCTCTGCGCCTTCATCGCCGCTTTCATATGGGGCGGCTATTCGGTTCTCTCGCGCCGTTTCGGGCAGGTGCCGACCGATGCGGTGGCGGGTTTTTGCCTTGCCACATCGCTCTTGAGCTGGGTCTGCCATTTCGCCTTCGAGACGACGGTGTGGCCGGAAACGAACATGGAATGGCTCGCGCTTCTCGCCCTCGGAATTGGACCCGTAGGCGTGGCCTTTTATGTCTGGGATATCGGCATGAAGCACGGCGACATCCGCTTTCTCGGCGTCGCCGCCTATGCGACGCCCGTGCTCTCGACCCTGCTGTTGATCGCAGGCGGCTATGCGGAGCCTTCGCTCACCCTGGCTCTGTCCTGCGGCCTCATCGTCATCGGCGCGCTGGTGGCAACGCTCACGCCGAAACGGAAGAGCGCCCGGGCATGATCCGGTGGGTGTAGCGATAGGCGGTTCCGAAGCCGAGCGCGCCGTAAAGCGAGCGGGCCACCTCGTTCTCCTCACGCACCTGGAGATAGGCCGTGTGCGCGCCCTGCTCGCAGCCCCAGGCGATCAGGCTCGACACCACGCGGCGGCCAAGACCAATGCCGCGCAGATCCGGCGAGACGACGATGTCGTAGAGCCCGATATAACCCCGCTCCACGACGCCGAGACCCCAGGCCACGGGCTTGTCGTCGAGGCTCAAGGTGGCAAACGCTGCCTTCTGGCGAATGCGTGAGACGATTTGCAGGAGCGTCGCGTCGTCGGACTTGTCGCCGCCATAGGAATGGGCCGCCTCCCGCACCCAGCGCTTCGATGGCTGCGGATCGAGCGCCACCTCGGGATCGCGCTCGCAATCCGCGCTGGTGATGGTCGAAGTGAGCACATGCGTGGGCTCGACCTCCTTGAAGCCGCGCAGCTTCAGGCGCTCGTCCACGTCCGGCGCCTCGATGCCGTTGAGCCGGAAGGTGGGGCGCACACTCGCCTCCACGAAGCGGGCGATCATGTAGTCGATGAGTTCATCGTCGAGACCAACGCCGGAGCGAAATGGCGTCGCGGAATTGGCGCGCTTCGAATAGCCGTTGGCGAGACGAAGGATCCAGCCGTCATAGATCTGGTAATCGAACGAGGGCCAGGCGTTCAAAAGCCTGCTCTCGAGTCCGATGATGAGGCCGTGGTCGCTCATAGGGTGCCTGCCGCTCCTTCGTTGCTCACCCGCATCAGAACCTGTTCTTCCATTCGCGCAAGGCCTGAAACACCTCAACGGTGGAAGCGCCTTCCTTATGAACGGTTTTCGCGAGCTCGGGCTCCCCGGCGCGCAAGAAAGGATTGGTCGCCTTCTCCTGACCGATGGTAGACGGCACCAGGAAGCGCCCTTGGGCCTTCGCCTCTTCGGCCTCCTTCGCGCGCGCCTTCAGGGCCTCGTTGTCCGGATCGGCGGCCAGCGCGAAGCGGGCATTCGACAGAGTGTAGTCGTGCCCGGAATAAACCCGCGCCTCGTCCGGCAGCGCCGCCAATCGCTGAAGCGAATGCCAGAACTCAGGGTAGTTGCCCTCGAGCATGCGCCCGCAGCCCAGCGTGAAGAGCGTATCGCCCGCGAACAGCGCCCGGTCCGCAGCGAACCAGTAGGATACATGGTCCAAGCAATGGCCGGGCGTTTCCCACACATGCGCCTGCAAGCCGCCCACGATGACCGTGTCGCCTTCGCGCACATAAGCATCGGCGTGAGGCACCGCCTCGCGGGCTTTCACGGGGGCCACTACCCGGCAGCCCGTGCGGCGCTTCAGGCCCTCAATGCCCTGCACGTGATCGCTGTGCCGGTGCGTGACGAGAATGTCCGTGAGCTGCCATCCCTTCTCGGCGAGAGCCGCGAGAATCGGCCCCTCCTCCGGCGCGTCGATGGCCGCGCAGGCACCGGTATTGGGATCGTGGATCAGGACACCGATATTATCCTGAAGGCAGAGAAAGACGTGAATCTGGGCTGACATCGAGGAACCTTGTCTTGATGTGCTCTGAGCTATCATGGAACAGTTGGCAGAAGAAACCAGATCCCGAACGAATATCAGGCGTTGTCGGCCGGATCGAAAGGCATCCTGACGAGTCCATGAGCATCGATATCACCGACCTGCGCAGCTTTTACGCGAGCCCCCTCGGGGCCGTGACGCGCCGCTATGTCGGGCGGGCCATCGACCGTTTCTGGGGCCCGCTGACGGGCCTGCGCGTGCTTGGACTCGGCTATGCGCCGCCCTACCTGATCCGTGTGAGGAACGAGTGCGAGCGGGCGCTGGCCTTTATGCCGGCGAACCAGGGCGTAGTGAACTGGCCGAGCACCGGCCCCTCGGCCTCCGCCCTCGTCGATCCGCTGATGATGCCGCTGCCCGATTCCTCCATCGACCGGGTGCTCGTGGTCCATGCCCTCGAGACCGTGGAGAGCCCAAGCGAATTGCTCCACGAGATCTGGCGCATCCTGACCCCCGGCGGGCGGATCATCCTGGTCGCCCCCAACCGGCGCGGGTTGTGGGCGCGAATGGACACCACCCCCTTCGGCTACGGCCAGCCCTATAGCCGCTCGCAGCTCAAAAGCCTCATGCGCCAGACATGGTTTTCGCCCGAGGGATGGGCCGAGACCCTCTATATGCCGCCCCTGACGAGCCGCCTTCTTTTGCGCACCGCCCAGGTCTGGGAGGGTATCGGGGTCGGCTTCTCCATGCCCTTCGCGGGCCTCCACATTGTCGAGGCCACCAAGCAGCTCTACCGCCCCGGAACCGTCCAGGCGGTGCGCCGCTCGCGGCGGTTCTCGCCGGTCTTCGTACCGGCTCCCGCCTCTCAAGTGACGCGTTCTTCCTTGATTTCGCCGGGTTTTAGGGGAGTAAAGCAGGGCTCAACTTGACTTGATCACCCTAAATCGCCAGTGTCCGCCCGCTCCAGCGAAGCTACTCAGTCACGCTGGCTTTCCATTATCCATAGAGTCTGATGCGCAGTTATCTCGATTTCGAAAAGCCGGTCGCCGAACTTGAGGCGAAGGTCGAAGAGCTTCGGGCCCTCGGTGAGAACCGGGATGCCGTCTCCATTTCCGACGACATCTCCCGGCTGGAAACCAAGGCCGCCGATGCCCTGAAGGACCTCTATGCCAAGCTCACCCCCTGGCAGAAGACCCTTGTCGCGCGCCATCCGCAGCGGCCCCATTTCGTCGATTATTGCGCCGGGCTCATCACCGAGTTTACGCCACTCGCCGGCGACCGCAAATTCGCCGAGGACGAAGCCATCATGGGCGGCTTCGGCCGCTTCCGGGGCCAGCCAGTCTGCGTGATGGGCCAGGAAAAGGGCAACAACACCGAGACCCGCATCCGGCACAATTTCGGCATGGCGCGCCCCGAGGGCTACCGCAAGGCCGTGCGCCTGATGGAAATGGCGGACCGGTTCAACCTGCCCGTTCTCTCCTTCGTGGACACCGCCGGCGCCTATCCGGGCATCGAGGCGGAGGAGCGCGGCCAGGCCGAGGCCATCGCCCGCTCCACCGAGGCTCAGCTGGGCCTGGGCGTTCCGAACGTCTCCCTCGTCATCGGCGAGGGCGGATCGGGCGGCGCCATTGCCATCGCCACCGCCAACAAGGTGCTGATGATGGAGCATGCCATCTACAGCGTGATCTCGCCGGAAGGCGCAGCCTCGATCCTGTGGCGCGACGCGGCACGCGCCCAGGACGCTGCCACCAACATGAAGATCACGGCCCAGGACCTCCTGCGGCTCGGCATCATCGACAGCATCGTCACCGAGCCCGTGGGCGGCGCCCACCGGGACCCGCAGGCCGCCATCCAGGCCGCCGGCAACGCCATCGAGGAAGCCCTCCACGATCTCGGCAACATGGGCCCCGCGGAGATCCGTGACCACCGGGCCGAGAAGTTCCTCAACATCGGCCGCAAGCTTTAAGACAAGCTCGGCCGCTTCCCGTTCAAGGCCGCTCCCTCGGGTGCGGCCTTTTTCCTGTCCACAGGACCGTTTTCTCCAAAAGAGATGATCCGCCAGAGACTTCGCAGCAGCTTGGCAGGAGCAAAAATTCTCTCGGGCAGGGGAATTTACCTCTCTTTAACCATGACTTCATTGCGTCCCGGCTTGCAGTAAGGGCGGGTTAAGGCTAACGATTTAAGGGTACAGGGGAACTGTCAGGCACAACGCCGGCAGATCAGAAACGCGGGGTCCCCCATGATGAAGCGTATCGCATTGGCCGCGAGCCTGGTGCTCGCGCTTGCCGCCTGCCAGGACGGCAACCTCACCCAAGGTTCCACGCGCCAYCTCGTGCCGATTCCGCCGGCCACCATGGCGCTCATGTCCGCCAAGGGCATGTCCAAGAACGATCCCATCCTGGTCCGAGCCTACAAGAAGGAATCGGAGCTGGAGATCTGGAAGCGCGGCTCCGACGGCAAATACGCCCTGCTCAAGACCTACCCCGTCTGCCGCTGGTCCGGCCAGCTCGGCCCGAAGACCCGCGAGGGCGACCGCCAAGTGCCGGAAGGCTTCTACACGGTCACCCCGGCGCAGATGAACCCGAATTCCAACTATTACCTGTCGTTCGATACCGGCTATCCGAACGCCTTCGACCGCTCGCTCGGCCGCAACGGCGGCGACATCATGGTCCACGGCGCGTGCTCCTCGCGCGGCTGCTTCGCCATGACGGATCAGAACGTGGCCGAGATCTACGCCATCGCCCGCGACGCTCTTGCAGGCGGCCAGCGCGGCTTCCAGTTCCAGTCCTATCCGTTCCGGATGACGGCCCAGAACCTGGCCAAGCACCGCCTCGACCCGAACATCGCCTTCTGGAAGAACCTGAAGGAAGGCTCCGACACCTTTGAGGTGACGAAGGACGAAGTCCGCGTGGCGGTTGCCGGCGCCCGCTACATGTTCAACGCCGACGAGACCGTCGCCGCCGCCGTGGTGCAGAAACAGCACGAGGACGAGCAGGAAGTCGCTAGCCTGGTCGCCAAGGGCACCAAGCCGATCAAGCTCGTCTATCATGATGGCGACACGCACGAATCCTTCCGCACGGCGCTCGCCAACGCATCCGGCGTGACAGACAGCAAGCTCGGTTATGTGAGCCGCACCGAGGGCATCTCCTCCGGTCCGCAGCAGATCGCGCTCGACGACAGCGGCCGCGAGGCCATCGACACCCCGTCGGCCGCCCTGGCCTTCGCCTCCATGCGGGAAGCTCCCGTCGAGACGCAGGAACCCCTGGTCGCCCGCACTGCGCCTCAGCCTGCCGCTGCGCCCGTGGTGACGGCTTCCGCCGCGCCCGCCGCCGCCTCGCAGGAGACACCCTTCTACAAGAAGATGTTCGGCGGCGTCGCCGACCTCTTCAGCTCCTCGGCATCGCAACCCGCCGCCGAGACGGCCCAGGCCGCTCCCGTCGCTTCGGCCATGTCCCCGAGCCTGCGCACGACGCCGGTTCATAAGGCCGTGCCTCAGAAGCGGGCGCAAGGCTCCTCCCCAGTCAATGTGGCTGCGGCGAACTAAGAGACGCCAGCCTACCAGGAATGCAAAAGCCCGCCATCCGGCGGGCTTTTTGTTGGCCCTGTCGCCGCTTGAGCGGAACCGGCAACCATCCGGCTTGCGAATGAATTGACGGCTGGAGGATACGCATTGCTCTACAATCCAAGCGTCATTCCCCTGCCCGGCCCCCTTCGCCGCCACATCGATCATATGGCGCAGTCGCTCCTGCAGCCGGTTCCCAGCGTCGATTTCTCGTCGCCGCCGATGGAGCCCGCGCTGGTCCCGCCGGACTCTGTGTCCTGGCGCATCTTCAAGAATCCCGTTTCCGTCTTCATCGGCGGGGTTGCAGCGGTCATTCTGGAGTTCGGCGAGCCGCGCGTGCGTGACGGCGTGTGGCAGCACAGCAGCTTCCGGACGGACCCGCTCACCCGGCTTCAGCGCACCGGCCTTGCCGCGATGATCACCATCTACGGCCCCCGCAGCACGGCGGAGGCGATGATTGCCGGCGTCGTCAGACGCCATGACCGTGTGACCGGGCAGACCAGCGAGGGAGAGGCTTATCATGCGAATGATCCGGTGCTGCTCGATTGGGTGCAGGCCACCGCGGGCTTCGGCTTCACGCAGGCCTACCACGCCTATGCCAGGGACCTGACCGGCGGCGAGCGCGCTTCCCTGCTGACCGAGGCCGCCCCGGCCGCGCGGCTCTACGGCGCGAAGGGCGCTCCCACCTCGCAGCAGGAGCTCGATGCCCTGTTCGAGACAATGAAGCCGAGGCTCGTCCCCTCGCCCATCATCTTCGAATTCCTGGAGATCATGCGAAAGACGTCGATCCTGCCCGGCGCGACCCGCACCCTTCAGCCCATGCTGGTCAAGGCCGCCGTCGGGATCGTGCCGGACTGGATCAGGGAACGGCTCGGCCTCGATTCCGCCTGGAACCTCAACCCCATCGAACTTGCCCTCGTCCGCACCATGGCGAAAGCAGCCGACCGGCTCATCCTGCCATCCTCCCCCGCCATCCAATCCTGCCGCCGTATGGGACTGCCGGATACGTATCTTTATGAGACCTGACCAGCCTTTTTGAGGGGCTGACGGATAGGGGTAGCGTGTGTTTACCCCTTGTAAGGGGCAGAGGGTGGCGCGTCATCTTCTCGACCGACCGCTAAAGAAAAAGCCCGGCACGAAGGCCGGGCTTTTCCATTTCATTTCAAGTTTCGCCTCTAGGCCACGAACTGGCCGTGGCAGTGCTTGAACTTCTTGCCGGAACCGCAGGGGCAGGGCTCGTTGCGGCTGACGCGGCCCCAGGTGGAGGGGTCGTTCGGATCGCGCTGAGCGCCCGTGGACGGGTCGATTGCGGTGGCGGCGAAGCCCTGGGCTCCGCCCTCACCGAAGGCCGCGCCTTGCGGCATGTCGAACTCGTTCTCGCCGGTGGCGGGATCGAGATGCTGCGGGAACATGGGCGGAAGCGATGCGGCTTCAGGCTGCTGGAACACGACCTGGATGCGCATGAGCTGGCCCGTCACCTGCTCGCGCAGGTGGCCGACGAGAGCATTGAAGAGCTCGAAGGCTTCCGACTTGTACTCGTTCAGCGGATCGCGCTGGGCGAGACCGCGCCAACCGATGACCTGACGCAGATGATCGAGCGTCACGAGGTGCTCGCGCCAGAGATGATCGAGGCTCTGGAGCAGAACCTGCTTCTCGACGTAGTTCATCACTTCCGCCGAGTTGGCCTCGACGCGCTGGGCGTAACCCTCATCGGCGGCCTTGGTGATGCGCTCGCGGATCTCATCGTCGGCAATGCCCTCTTCCTTCGCCCATTCCTCGACCGGCAGGTCGAGGTTGAGGAAGTTGACGACGTTCTCTTTGAGACCTGCCACATCCCACTGTTCCGCATAGGCGTTCTCAGGGATCGCGCGGGACACGATGTCGTCGATGACGCCATGGCGCATATCGTCGATGGTATCGCGCACGCTCTCTTCCGCCATGAACTCCTTGCGCTGCTCGAACACGACCTTGCGCTGGTCGTTCATGACGTTGTCGTATTTCAGGATGTTCTTGCGGATGTCGAAGTTGCGCGCCTCGACCTTCGCCTGCGCACGCTCGATGGCCTTGTTGATCCACGGATGGATGATGGCCTCGCCTTCCTTCAGACCGAGCTTCTGCAGCATGCCGTCCATGCGGTCGGAGCCGAAGATGCGCATCAGGTCGTCCTGGAGCGACAGATAGAACTTGGAGCGGCCCGGATCGCCCTGGCGGCCCGAACGGCCACGCAGCTGATTGTCGATGCGCCGCGACTCGTGGCGCTCGGTGCCGAGCACGTAGAGACCGCCAGCGGCGAGCGCCTTCTCCTTGAACATGGCGACCTCGTCGAGAATTTCCTTCTCGCGGCGCACGCGTTCCTCGCCCTCGACGCCGACGAGCTCGCGCTCGACACGCATCTTGGCGTTACCGCCGAGCTGAATGTCGGTGCCGCGACCGGCCATGTTGGTAGCGATGGTGATCGCGCCCGGCACGCCGGCCTGGGCGACGATGAAGGCTTCCTGCTCGTGGAAGCGGGCGTTGAGCACCGCGAAATGCTTCGTGCCGCGACCGGCGCGCGCATCCTTGTAGAGCGGCTCCAGCGCCAGCGGATCCTCGAAGTCGATGAGCTTGTAACCTTCCTTGACCAAGAGTTCGGCGAGCATTTCCGACTTCTCGATCGAGGTGGTGCCGACCAAGATCGGCTGACCCTTGGCGGAGGACGCCTCCACATCGCGGATGACCGCCTGATAGCGCTCTTCAACGGTACGGTAGACCTCGTCGTCATCGTCGATACGGGCGACGGGGCGATTCGTCGGAATCTCGACCACTTCGAGATTGTAGATCTCGAGGAACTCGTCGGCTTCCGTCGCCGCGGTGCCGGTCATGCCGCCGAGCTTGTTGTAGAGGCGGAAGTAGTTCTGGAAGGTGATGGAGGCGAGCGTCTGGTTCTCGGGCTGAACCTGCACGTGCTCCTTGGCTTCGAGCGCCTGGTGCAGGCCTTCCGAATACCTGCGGCCCTGCATCATGCGGCCGGTGAACTCGTCGATGATCACCACTTCGCCGTTGCGGACGATGTAATCCTTGTCGCGCTGGAACAGGGTGTGGGCGCGAAGCGCCTGATTCATGTGGTGCACGAGGGTGGCGTTCTGCGCGTCGTAAAGATCGCCTTCGGTCAGCAGGCCGACCTCGCGCAGAAGCTGTTCGATCTTCTCGGTACCGTCTTCGGTGAGCGCCACGGAGCGCTGCTTCTCGTCGAGCTCGTAATCGCTCTTGTCGAGGCGCGGGAGCACCTTGTCGATGGCGTTGTAGAGATCGGAGCGGTCGTCGAGCGGGCCGGAGATGATGAGCGGCGTGCGCGCCTCGTCCACGAGGATCGAGTCCACCTCGTCCACGATGGCGAAGTTGTGCCCGCGCTGGACCATCTGCCCCATCTCGTACTTCATGTTATCGCGCAGATAATCGAAGCCGTATTCGTTGTTGGTGCCGTAGGTGATATCGGCAGCGTAAGCCTCGGCGCGCTCGGCATCGTCGAGGCCATGCACGATCACGCCCACGCTCATGCCGAGGAAGCGGTAGATCTGGCCCATCCACTCGGAGTCGCGCTTGGCCAGGTAGTCGTTGACCGTAACCACGTGCACGCCCTTGCCGGCGAGCGCGTTCAGATAGACCGGCAGGGTTGCGACCAGGGTCTTGCCTTCACCGGTGCGCATTTCGGCGATGGAACCCTCGTGAAGCACCATGCCGCCCAGAAGCTGCACGTCGAAGGGGCGCTGGCCCAGGGTGCGCTTGGCAGCCTCGCGGACCGTGGCGAAGGCGGGGACCAGGAGGTCGTCCAGGGTCTTTCCGGCAGCGAGCTGGGCCTTGAACTCTTCCGTACGGGCACGCAGCTGCTCGTCGGACAATGCCTCCAGCTCGGCCTCAAGCGCGTTGATGGCCGCCACTTTGGGCCGGTAGGACTTCAGCCGGCGATCATTGACCGAGCCAAAGATTTTCTTCGCGAGAGAACCGAACATCGATAGCCTTCGAAAATTCCAGAATTCCAGGGGAACGGGCGATTTGGGCCGCCTTATAGACCTAATTATGCCAGGGCGCATCTTAAAGGCTGTGCCTGAATGGCGCAGTCTTAGCTCTATAAACCGGCCTCGAAAAGGCCACGCTGTGCCGGATGCTGTGGCATACATATGCCTTCGCTTGCAAACGTAAACACGTTGGGCCATCTGATCGGTGCTGTCAGTGGGCCGCTTTTCGCCCGCCAGAGGATTTTACATGTCGCCAACATCGGTTCGCAAAACCCTGCTCGCCCCAGGCCTTCTCATCCTGGGCACCGCCCTGCCCCTCGTGGCCGGCGCCGCCTATGCCCAGACGCCCCCCGCCGCCCAGACGTCGCCGGCGACGTCCCCGGCTGCCGTGCCCGCCGTCGACCCCTCCAAGGTGGTTGCCCGGGTGAACGGCGTCGACATTACGGAAGGTGACCTCGCCATCGCCGCCGAGGACCCGGGCCTCCAGATGCCGAACGTGCCTGACGAGCAGAAGCGCGAGCTTCTCACTGGCTACATGATCGACCTGAAGCTCGGCGCCAAGGCGGCTGAAGCGGCCAAGGTCGGCAGCGGCGCCGAATTCGCCCGCAAGCTTGCCTATAACCGTGACAAGACCCTGCTGGACGAATACCTCAACGAGACGGCCAAGAAGGCCGTGAACCCCGAGGCCGCCCGCAAGCTCTATGAGGAGACTGTGAAGAGCGTGCCCGCCGAGCAGGAGGTTCGCGCCCGCCACATCCTGGTGGAGAACGAGGACGAGGCCAAAGCCATCGCCACCCGCGTGAAGGGCGGCGAGGACTTCGCCAAGGTGGCCGGTGAAGTCTCCAAGGATCCCGGCTCCAAGACCGATGGCGGCGATCTCGGCTTCTTCACCAAGGACCGTATGGTCGAGCCCTTCGCCGAAGCCGCCTTCAAGCTGGAGCCCGGCCAGATCTCCGACCCCGTGAAGAGCCAGTTCGGCTGGCACGTGATCCGAGTCGAGGAAAAGCGCAACAAGCCCGCGCCTACCTTCGAGGAGACCAAGGATCAGGTCGAGTCCTATCTCGGCCGCAAGGCCCAGCAGGACCTGATCGTCGGCCTACGCAAGGACGCCAAGATCGAGCGCCTGGACGACAAGGGCAACCTCGTCCAGCAGAAGCAGCCTTAAGGTTTTTACTTCCATAAGTTCAAAGGGCGGCCCTTAGGCCGCCCTTTTTGTTTCCATTCCACCAGGCGTCATTCCCGGCGGCCCATGCGGTTGGGATCGACGCCGCCCTGGCGGTTCGTCTGGTTCCCCACGTCGCCCTGGAAAGTCGAGCCGCCGTCCAGGTCACGCGGGTCTTTGCCTGTCATGAGGGTCTCCTCATCAGCAGACTGGGTCGACGAGGACACAGATGGCACGTTCCTGCTTTTCCGCGACCTCGCTTCAGCAGCTTTGACTTGACAAAAAGTTCGAGAAAACCACAGGTCGCCTTTCCCAACGGTATTCCATCCGCTGATTTTTCGAGACCCTTAGCATGTCCAAGTCCGTGTCTCCGCTCGCACCCAAGTCGTACCCTGCCCTGCCCGCCATCGACGGCGTCAGGATTGCGACGGCGGAGGCCGGCATCCGATACAAGAACCGGACGGACGTACTCTATGTGACGCTGCCCAAGGAGACGACGGTGGCGGGCGTGTTCACCCGCTCCAAGTGCCCCTCGGCTCCCGTGGATTGGTGCCGCAAGAATCTGCCCAAGGGCACCGCGCGGGCGCTCGTGGTGAATTCCGGCAATGCCAATGCCTTTACCGGCAAGACCGGCGCGGAAGCCGTAAAGCTGACGGCGGAGATCGCGGCCGAGGCCGCTGGCTGCCGCGCATCGCAGGTGTTCATCGCTTCCACCGGCGTGATCGGCGAGCCTCTCGATGCCACGAAGTTCGAGGGTGTGCTCGCCTCCTGCGAGAAGAAGGCCAAGCCCACCGCCTGGCTCGATGCGGCCAAGGCCATCATGACCACTGACACCTTTCCGAAGGTGGCGACCCGCACGGCCACCATCGGCGGCGTCGAGGTGACGATCAACGGCATGGCCAAGGGCGCGGGCATGATCGCGCCGGACATGGCGACCATGCTCTCCTTCATCTTCACCGATGCGCCGATTGCGGCGTCCGTGCTTCAGGCGCTGCTCAAGAAGGGCGCCGACAAGAGCTTCAACTGCGTGACGGTGGACAGCGATACCTCCACATCGGACACGCTGCTCTTCTTCGCGACGGGGGCCGCCGCCGCGAAGGGCGCGCCCGCCATCTCGCTGCCGAGCGACCGTCGCCTCAGGGAATTCCGCGCGGCGCTCGAGGATCTGCTCATCGACCTCGCGCAACAGGTCGCCCGCGACGGTGAAGGCGCACGCAAGTTCGTGACCGTGAAGGTGACAGGCGCCACGGGCGCCGCATCCGCCAAGCGCATCGCCATGGCGATTGCGAATTCGCCGCTGGTGAAGACCGCCGTTGCCGGCGAGGATGCCAATTGGGGCCGCGTGGTTATGGCGGTCGGCAAGGCGGGCGAGCCCGCCGAGCGCGACAAGCTCGCCATCTGGTTCGGCGATATCCGCGTGGCCGTGAAGGGCGCGCGCGATCCCGGGTACAGCGAGGCCAAGACCACGGCCTATATGAAGGGCGATGAGATCACGATCCGCGTCGATCTCGGCCTCGGCCGTGGCGAGGCCACGGCCTGGACCTGCGACCTCACCAAGGCCTACGTGGAAATCAACGGCGATTACCGCAGCTGATTACAGGCTCGGAACGACAGTTACCTTACGCTTGATCGTGACGCGCATTGGCCCGCCATACTGGTCAGTTCCGATAAGCGCGTAAGTAAATTCATCGGCCCCTTGGTAGCCGGGCTTTGCTACGTAGAGGGCGCGAAGGTTCTGAACTCCGGCGCGGCCGATCTTGGGCGCCTGGACGATTTTCACTTCGTTGATAGCTCCAGGAATACCGCTGAGGCCAAACGTGCAGCCTGTGCCCGCTTTGACGGTGATCGGAGCTTCAATCTCAGCCATGTTGCCCGGAATATAGAAGGGCGGTCCCTTGCAATCAGCCTGAGCTGCGCCTGAGAGGGCAGAGGCTGCAATGATCATCATACCTTGCAGCAGAAACTTACGCTTAATCATGGATGGCACCCTCGTGAGAAGACTTATTTTGATGTTATCACATTATGATTTGCAAGCGCTGCGATTTGTCTTCCGCACTTAAATCTGCTGAGAGAAGAGCCGACATGACCACCAACACGCCCCCTCTCAAGCTCACCCTCGTCATCGCCGTTGCCCTGATCGACGCCGATAACCGCATCCTTCTGGCGCAGCGCCCCGAAGGGAAGCAGCTGGCGGGCTTGTGGGAGTTTCCCGGTGGCAAGGTCGAGCCGGGCGAGCGGCCCGAGGAGACGCTGATCCGCGAGCTGCACGAGGAACTCGGCATCACCGTGAAGGAGGCCTGCCTCGCGCCACTGACCTTCGCGAGCTTTCCCTACGAGACCTTCCACCTGCTCATGCCGCTCTACATCTGCCGCCGCTGGGAAGGCTTCGTGCAATCCATGGAGGGGCAGGCCCTGAAATGGGTAAAGCCGCAGGAGCTGCGGCAATATCCGATGCCGCCCGCCGATGAACCGCTCATCCCGTTCCTGCTCGATCTTCTCGGCTCGTGAGCCCCCATGTCTTCGCAACCTGCCGAAGCCTCCTCCGCCCCGACGCCCGGCTTCATTCTCGTCAATCTGCTTGTCTGCTCGCTTTTGTGGGGTAGCTCCTTCCTGTTCGTGAAGTTGAGCGGGGACCTGAACCCATTCGTGCTGGCGGCCATGCGCGGTCTGCTCGGCGGAGTCTCTCTCGCAATCTGGTTTACGGTGCAGGGCAAAAGCATCCTGCCGCGGCGCCATGAATGGCGGATCTGGGCGTTTCTCGGCACCTTCAACGGATGGCTGCCGAACGTGCTCGTGGCCTTTGCGCTGACCGAGATCGCAACCGCTCCCGCCGCGATGATCCAGGCCTCGTCCCCGCTGATCGTCGCTCTCTTCTCTCACCTGCTGTTCGTGGACGAGAGGCTGACGCCGCAGCGGTTTGTCGGCGTGCTCGTCGGCTTCATCGGCATGGGCATCCTGATCGGACCGGCAGCGATGCCGGACAGCGGCATCAGCCTCGCCGGTCTTGTCGCCATGATCATGACCGCATGCAGCTATGCATCGGCGAATATCTATGTCCGCACCGTCAAGCACGCGGACCCGGCGCGCATGGCGCTCGGCCAGCAGATCACGTCCGGCACGGCCGCAACGCTGCTTGCTCTCGTCATGGTCGGCCCTGCGGCTTTCGTGCCGGTGCTGACCCATGCCGCGCCGCTGCTGGCGTTAGGCGTGCTCTCCACGGCCCTGCCGATCCTGCTGTTCATGCATCTCATCCGCCGCACCGGCCCCACCCGCGCCTCCATGGTGGGCTATCTCGCGCCGGTCTGGACCATCCTGTTCGCGGTGCTGTTCCTGAACGAGCGCGTGGGCTTTCGTGAACTCGCCGGCGGTGCCGTGGTRCTCGCCGGCGTGGCGCTGGTGTCGTTCAGCGGGCGGTTGAAGCAAGTTCGCTGAGCGCCTCGCGCGTCTGGGAGGGAATCTCCACAGGACGCTGCGTCGCACGATCCACATAGACATGGACGAAGTGCCCCTGCGCGGCGGCGAGGTCCTCACCTTCCTTGAAGATGCCGATCTCGTAGCGCACGGAGGAGCGCCCGAGATGCGCTACGCTGATGCCGGCTTCCAGCCTTTCAGGAAATGCAACGCTCTCGAAATACGCGCAGCCCGATTCGACCACGAGGCCGATGACCGGGCTGTCGCCGATGGAGAGCAGACCCTGCTCGACGAGCCAGCCGTTCACGGCGGAATCGAAATACGAGTAGTAATGAACGTTGTTCACATGCCCATAGGCGTCGTTGTCCATCCATCGCGTCGTGATGGGCAGGAAGACCCCGAAGGTGGAGCGGTGACGGGGCGTCGGCTTGTCCTGCTTCGACATGTTCACCACGCCGCCTCATAAATCGTGCGCGCATCCTCCAGCGCAACCGGACGCGGGTTGTTCACCAGAAGCCGCGTCTGCTTCATAGCATCCTCCGCCAGCATCGGCACCGCATCCTGCGGAATGCCCACATCGCGCAGGCGCGGCTGCAGGCCCACCCTGCCGCAAAGACCGGCGATGGCCTCGGCGAAAGCCGCCGCACTGGCTCCGCCTTCGAGATCGGGAAACACATAAGGCGCGAGTTCGGCATACGTGTCCTCGCAGGCGCTGGCGTTGAAGCGCAGCACATGCGGCAGCACGAGCGCGTTCGAGAGGCCGTGCGGCACACCGAAATGTCCACCGATGGGATAAGCCAGCGCATGCACTGCGGCCACCGGCGAATTCGCGAAGGCTTGACCCGCAAGCATGGAGCCGAGCAGCATCGCAGCCCTCGCCTCCTTGTCGGAACCCTGATGCACGGCGCGCTCGATATTGCGGCCGAGCAGGCTCAACGCCTCACGCGCGAGCGCCTTCGACACGGGGTTGTTGTTGGCGCTCACGGACGTATAGGCCTCGATGGCATGCACCATCGCGTCGATGCCCGTCGCCGCCGTCACATGCGGCGGCAGGTTCACGGTGAGATCGGGATCGAGCAGCGCGATATCGGGAATGAGAAGCGGCGAGACGACGCCCTTCTTCTCGTGCGCGCCGGTGGTCAGGATGGAAATCGGCGTCACCTCCGATCCGGTGCCCGCCGTCGTCGGGATGGCGAGAAGCGGAAGGCGCGGGCCTTTCGCGATGCCGACGCCGTAAATCTCAGGCAATGTCTCGCGGCTTCGCACGAGAAGCGCCACGAGTTTCGCCACGTCGATGGAGGATCCGCCGCCGAATCCGATGACGGCTCGCGCGTCGAAGGCTTTCGCTTTGGCAACAGCCGCAAGCACCACATCCTCCGGCGGATCGGCTACGACGCCGTCGAACACGTCGACGGCGATGCCCGCTTCTTCCAGAATGGTCAGCGCCTGCGCGACGAGTCCCGTCTTGACGAGACCGGCATCGGTGACGAGGGCCACGCGGGCGCCGAGTCTTTGGGCCGCGACCTCACCCAGCCGGGCGATGCTGCCCGAGCCCACGATGAGCGAGGGAACCGTGTTGAAGGTGAATGGCGACATGAGGCATTTCCTTTGCCGCCGGAGATTGCCTTAAACGAAGCCGATCCGGCAATGCACATCCCGTCAGCCATTGGGAGCATGCCGAGCGGTTCGTCAGTCTCTGAACTCCTCGATGGCGTCGATCTTCTCTGGGTAAAACGCTACGTGCTCCTTGATGGCGACGACCGAGGATGCTGGTTCCTCGTAGGTCCAGGCCGCGTTCTCGCGCACAAGCCCGCCGCCATTCACCGTGAAATAGGAAGCGTCGCCTTTGTAGGGGCAATGCGTGCGGTGATCGGTCGGATCGAGAAGATCCATATGCACATCCTCCCGTGGGATGTACTGCACGGTCGGAAGGGTCGCCTCTTGGAGGGTCAGCGCCTTCGTTGTCTCGGCGATGATGAAACCGCCGAGCATGACCCGGATGCGGTGCGGATTGGGTGTGACGGTGATCGGATGATCCGGGCCGGGCTGTTTCATGGCGCAACATTCTCCAGAAGGTCTTTGGAGAACGATCAATCGTGTGCTCAAGTTGCAAGCAGCGCCCCGCCGATACGAAAGATCATTCTTCCGGTAGCGGCGGGGTTGCTCCGTTCTTGCCGCCCAGGGCATCCGCAAGCCGCATCTGGGCCGAGCCCGGCTTCAGGGGCTTCTGCTGACTTTCGTGCGGCGTCCAGCCGGAGAGCCAGACGATTTCGAAGGTTGCTGGAATGCGTCCGTCCGGATCGGCGAACCGCTCCGCATAGATCTCCGCTGCTCGGAGCAGGGTGCTACGCTTCAGGGGCGTCCGGCGGCGGTCGTTGAGGGCATTGGTAAGCCCCATGCGGCGAAGATCCCGCATCAGGGCAAAGGCACTGCCGTAGCGTACGCGCACGATATCCGTGTCGGTGACCGGAAGCGCGAAGCCAGCACGCTGCAGCAGGCCGCCGATATCGCGCAGATCCGCAAAGGGCGCCACGCGGGGGCTCACACCGCCTTCCAGCTCGGATTCGGCCTGGGTCATGGCCTGACGCAGCTCGGTGAGGGTCGAACCGCCGAGCAGCGCGCCGATGAACAGGCCGTCGGCTTTCAGAGCGCGGCGGATCTGGATGAGCGTACCTGGCAGGTCGTTTACGCCCTGAAGCGCCAACAGAGAAATCGCCAGATCGAATTGCTCACCGGCGAACGGCAGCCGCTCCTCGTCGCCATGGATCGCGCCGGGCTCAGAGATAGGCGACAGGCGAACCACCCGCTCGACGCGCCCGCTGCGCTTCAACGCCTCGCTGGCAAGCGGGGTCGGCGTTCCGACATCGAGCGCCAGGGGGAAAGGCCGCAGCACAGCCGCCAGCCTCTCCTCCAGATCCTCCACGGCACGAACCAGCAGAAAATCCGCATAGCCTTCCCTCATGGCCCGCTGGAGGCGATGGCGGACAAGGGCGCGATCGAAGACGAGAGGTGTGTTCATCAGGTGCTCGATATGACGTGGAATGCGGGCGGAGCCAAGAGACTTTTGGAGGGGGCTGAAGCACAACGGCAATCCCTCTCCCGCAAAGGGAGAGGGAAAAGATCGTCTCGCCCTTCCTCGCCTCACCCGCTAAGCTTGCTCCATGAGCGATGCGACCCAGGCGCAGCAATCCCCATTCTCATCCCGTCTGCGCCAAGCAGCGCGGGCGGTCTCGCGCTCGGCCTTGAGCCTTCTCTACCCGCCCACCTGCATCGCCTGCCAAGCTGCCACCGGCGAGCCCCATGGCCTATGCGCCGGATGCTGGGCGGGTATGCACCTGATCGAACGCCCGTTCTGTGAGCGTCTCGGCATCCCGTTCCAGGTAGATCTTGGCCAGCCCCTGTTCTCGCCCGCCGCCATCGCCGATCCGCCGGTTTTCCAGCGCGCCCGCGCGGTCGCGGAATATGACGGCACGGCGAGCCTTCTCGTGCACCGGCTCAAATACAATGACAGGCTGGAACTCGCGCGCGGGCTCGGCATCATGATGGCCCGGGCGGGCCGCGAGCTTTTAAGCGAAGCGGATGTGATCGTGCCCGTTCCGCTTCACCGATGGCGGCTCTGGCGGCGGCGCTTCAATCAGGCCATGGCGCTGGCCAGGGTGGTTTCCGAGGAAAGCGCGGTTCCTTGCGATCCCTTCCTTCTCGCCCGCGTCAAGCGCACGAGGCGGCAGGTCGGGCTCACCAAATCCCAGCGGCAGGAGAACCTGCAAGGGGCCTTCCGGGTGCCTGACGAGGCCAAGGCCCGGCTCAAAGGCAAGCGGGTCCTCCTCATCGACGATGTGCTCACCACCGGCTCCACCGCCAATGCCGCTTCCCGCGCGCTTTTGCGCGGCGGCGCGGCCTCGGTGGATGTGCTGGCCTTCGCCCGTGTGGGACAAGAGTTGTGATCCGGCGTTGAATCTTCCTATATCTAGCCTCAACACGGAGACAATCATGCCGTCCATCACGATCTATACCAAGGGCTGGTGCCCTTACTGCTCGGCCGCCAAGAACCTTCTCGAGGACAAGGGCGTCGCCTTCACCGAGATCGACATCGAGAAAAAGCCGGAAGCGCGGGCGGAAATGATCCAGAAAGCGAATGGCCGCACCACCGTGCCGCAGATCTTTATCGGCGACAAACATGTGGGCGGCTGCGATGATCTTTATGCCCTCGACGACCGGGGCCAGCTTGAGCCCATGCTGCAGGCCTGACGGAGACCGCTTGAGATGAACCCGACCCGCTTTACCGCCGCCTGCGTGCAGATGCGCTCCGGCCGCGATGTTTTGAAGAACCGCGACGCCGCCGTGGCCCTCGTGCGCGAGGCCGCCGACAAGGGCGCGCATTTCGCCCAGACGCCGGAGATGACCTCTCTCGTCTGTCGGGACCGGGCGGAGCTGTTCGACAAGGTCGGGCCTCAAGCGAATGATCCGGTGCTCGCCGCCCTGCAGGAGGTGGCGCGGGACAAGGGCATCCATGTCCATATCGGCTCGATTGCCGTAAAGGAGGGCGACAAGGTCGCCAACCGCGCCTTCCTGATCCACACGGACGGCGAGATCGTGACCTCCTACGACAAGATCCACCTCTACGACGTGGACCTGCCGAACGGTGAGAGCTGGCGGGAATCCGCCACCTATACCGGCGGCACCCATGCCGTGGCAGCGCCCCTGCCCTGGGGCTATCTCGGCATGACCATCTGCTACGACGTGCGCTTCGCAGCCCTCTACAAGGCGCTTGCCGAGAACGGGGCGTCGTTCCTCTCCGCACCCGCCGCCTTCACCAAGCAGACCGGCGAAGCCCATTGGCACGTGCTGCACCGGGCACGCGCCATCGAGACCGGCTCCTTCATGATTTCGGCCGCGCAAGGCGGCCTGCACGAGGATGGTCGCGAGACCTTCGGCCATTCGATCATCATCGACCCATGGGGCCGCGTGCTAGCGGAAGCCGGCACGGAACCTGGCGTGATCCTCGCCGAGATCGACACCGCCCTCGTCAGCGAAGTTCGCGGGCGCATCCCGACGCTCAAGAACGCGCGGACCTTCAAGGTCGAGGTGGTGCCGGAGTCCAGTACCGTCGGAACAGCCGCAACCGCATAAAGATTTCGAACCCGAAGGACATGATCAAGTACGCCCTGGCCTGCGAGCAGGCCCACGAATTCGAAAGCTGGTTTCCCTCGAGCGAGGCGTTCGAAACGCAGCGCAAGCGCGGCTTCGTGACCTGCCCGTTCTGCAATTCACTCAAGGTTGAGAAACAAATCATGGCGCCGTCCGTGGCGCGCACTGATAAAGCACCGCTCGCAGCAGCAGCTACGCCTGAACCGCAGCCGGTGGCCGTTCTCTCGGATCAGGAGCGCGAGCTGCGCGCCGCGCTTCGTGCGTTGCGCGAGCACGTGATGAAGAACTCGGAAGATGTCGGCAAGGGTTTTGTCGAGGAAGCCCGCAAGATGCATTACGGCGAGACGGAAGAGCGCTCGATCCATGGCGAGGCCGACATGGAGGAGGCCCGCGCGCTTCTGGACGAAGGCATCGACCTGCTGCCGCTGCCTGTCGTGCCGGATGACAGGAACTAGGTTCGCCGTTGCACGATTACGCTTGAAACGGGCAGTGACAGGCGGAACGGCGTTTGACGGTTTTCTTCACCAGTGACACCCATTTCGGCGATCCGCGCGTGTTGCGGATCGACAAGCGTCCGTTCAAGACGATTCCCGAGCACGATGCGGCTCTCATCGCCAACTGGAACGAGGTTGTTTTACCGGATGACGAGGTCTGGCATCTCGGGGACTTCGCCTTGCATGTGCGGCCGGAGCGCATCGATGAGCTTCTTAACGTTCTCAACGGCCGCAAGCACCTGATCACCGGCAACAACGACGGCGATGCGACCCTTGCGGCGAGGGGTTGGGAGAGTGTGCAGGCCTATGCCGAGCTCATGCTCGACGGGCACGCGCTCGTGATGTGCCATTACGCCTTTCGCACCTGGAAGAATATGGGGCGCGGCTGGATCGATCTGCACGGCCACTCCCACGCCAAGCTGAAACCGCAGACGCGGCAATACGATGTGGGCGTGGATGCTTTCGATTATCGTCCCGTGACCCTTGAGACGATATTGGCCTCCCGGGCACGCCGGAAGGCCAGTGTTTGAGATGGTCAGGCGCAGGCCTTTTCAGCACTGAGCACGAGCGGCGCATCCGCCCGGTCGAGTCTGAGGCTCCACAGCGCCAGAAGCAGGCCGGAAGCCGGCAGGAGGGCTGCAACCCAGGTCACCGCGCCCAAGCCTAAACCATGATCGATCACGAAACCGCCGAGCCACGCGCCGAGCGCGTTGCCGAGATTGAACGCGGCGATGTTGAGGCTCGACGCCAGGCTCTGACCGGCACCATCGGCTTTCTCGAGCACCCACATCTGCAACGGAGGAACGGTGGCGAACGCGGAAGCGCCCAGGAGGCCAACGAAGGCTATGGCCGCGATCTTGTTATGGAGGCCGAGCGTCATCGCGAGAAGAACCACGGCGAGCAGCGCAAGCGATCCGAGCAGTGTTGCGATGAGGCGACGGTCGGCGAGCTTGCCGCCGACCAGATTACCGAGTACCAACCCGCCGCCGAACACCAGTAGGATCGGTGACACGGCGGATTCGGAGAAGCCTGTCACCTGCGTGAGGATCGGCGCGATATAGGTGAAGACGGCGAACACGCCCGCATAGCCGAGAACCGTCGTGAGAAGCCCAAGTAAGACCGGGCGGCGACCGAGCACCTTCAGCTCGTCCTTGATGCTGCTGTTCTCGGCAGCATCCGGCCTGTCCTTCGGCACGAAGAGCGCGATGACGGCGAGCGCCGCGACGCCCACGAGGGYCACGGCCCAGAAGGTCGCGCGCCAGCCATAGGCTTGGCCGAGCCATGTGCCGAACGGAACACCCAGGATGTTGGCGACCGTCAGGCCGGTGAACATGATGGCGATCGCCGAGGCTTTCTTGTCGGCGGGTACAAGGTTGGTCGCCACGACCGAGCCGACGCCGAAGAAAGTGCCGTGTGCGAATGCGGTAAGCACACGGGCTCCCATCAGGGTCGCGTAGTCGGGCGCGATGGCGCAGGCGAGGTTGCCGAGCGTGAACACGATCATCAGCGCAAGCAGGACAGTCTTGCGCGACCAGCGCCCCGTGAGCGTGGTGAGAACCGGCGCGCTAACCACGACGCCGAGGGCATAGCCGGAAATGAGCAGGCCCGCCGCCGAGATGGTGACGCCGAGATCGGCGCTCACCTGGAGCAACAGACCCATGATGACGAATTCCGTGACGCCGATGCCGAAGGCGCCAGCTGTCAGGGCATAGAGGGCTAGAGGCATAGGATATCCTTGGAAGCAGCAGGGCCGTAGGGTGGGCGGAAGATGGACGCTTCGGCGCTTATGAACTAGCCTCTCGGACGGAACAGCATTTATGAATTGAAGTCACAATGGCACGGATAGACGTCAATCGGTCCGGAGAGATGGAAGTCTTCGTCAGGGCCGTCGATCTCGGCGGGTTTTCGGCGGCCGCGCGGGCTTTGCGCATGACGCCCTCGGCCGTGAGCAAGCTTATCGCGCGGCTGGAGGCGCGGCTCGGCGCGCGCCTCATCAACCGCTCGACCCGCAAGCTGCAGCTCACCCCGGAAGGCTCCTCCTTCTACGATCAGGCCCAGCGCATCCTGGCCGATCTCGACGAGGCCGAGCGAAGTGCCGCTGCCGGTGCTGCTCCGCGTGGGCGCCTGCGGGTGAACACGAGCGTGCCGTTCGGGACGCACCACCTCATCCCGCTGCTCCCGGAGTTTCTCGAGCGCCATCCTGAGATCACCATCGACGTCACCCTGACGGACAAGGTGGTCGATCTGCTGGAAGAGCGCGCCGACGTTGCGATCCGCGTCGGGCCTTTGAAGGAATCGCAGCTCGTCGCCCGCAAGCTCGGAGAGAGCCGGATGATGCTGGTGGCGGCGCCCGCCTATCTGGAAAAGCATGGCATTCCTCGAAGCCTATCGGACCTCGCCCGGCACAACCTTCTCGGCTTCAGCTTCGCCCGCCA
This sequence comes from Microvirga sp. P5_D2, assembly GCF_054049475.1. Lineage (NCBI taxonomy): Bacteria > Pseudomonadati > Pseudomonadota > Alphaproteobacteria > Hyphomicrobiales > Methylobacteriaceae > Microvirga > Microvirga sp. P5_D2. Next base: position 59,040 of record NZ_JBFUMH010000002.1, read on the forward strand.
AAGCAACGGCTGGCCTTTCCGGGATGCGGATGGGAACGTCACCGCCGTCGTGCCCACCGGCAATGCGCAGGTAAGTGACGGCGAGTCCATGCGGCTTCTCGTGCTCACGGGACTGGGCATCAGCCGCCTGTCGCAGGTCCATATCGGCCCGGATGTGAAGGCCGGCCGTCTCGTTTCCGTGTTGGAGCGCTATAATCCCGGCGATACGGAAAGCATTCACGCCGTCTATGTGGGCGGCGGGCATCTGCCCGTGCGGGTGCGCGCCTTTCTGGATTTTCTCGTGGAGAGGGTGCGCCTCGCCTGAGTCCTTCCATCGAGCGGCACGCTCTTGTTTTTGTGATGGGAAAAGGCGGCTTTATCCTCTGCCATCGTACGATGTGCGTTATGACGGGTTTGACCCGAGGGAGATCTGGATGGACCGGCACAAGAGCGACATGAGACCAAGCGGACACACATCGTTGATGCGTCGTTTCCTCGACAGCGAGGCCTCTGCCGGTATCATCCTGATGGGCGTGACGGTGATCGCGCTCGTTCTCGCGAACTCACCGTTGTCCGGTGCTTATTTCGGCATCCTGAAAAGTTACATCGTCGGCCTGAGCGTGCTGCACTGGATCAATGATGCATTGATGGCTTTGTTCTTTCTGCTCGTCGGTCTCGAGATCAAGCGCGAGATGCTGGACGGGCAGCTCTCCACCTGGCCGCGCCGCATCCTGCCCGGCATCGCGGCGCTCGGCGGCATGGTCGTGCCGGCGCTCGTCTATCTCGCCGTCACATGGAATGAGCCCGGTCTCAGGCCGGGCTGGGCGATTCCGACCGCTACGGATATTGCGTTCGCGCTCGGCGTGCTGGCGGTTCTCGGCTCGCGCGTGCCGGCCTCGCTCAAGATCTTCCTCACCGCGCTCGCCATTATCGACGATCTCGGCGCGATCATCATCATCGCGCTGTTCTACACAAGCAATCTCTCGCTCACGATGCTGGGCGCGGCCGCTTTGTGTCTCATCGTGCTCATGATCTTCAATCGCCTCAACGTCACGAGGCTCTTACCTTATCTGCTCGTCGGCGCGGTGCTGTGGTTCTTCGTTCTGAAATCGGGCATCCACGCGACGCTCGCGGGCGTGGCCCTGGCGCTGACGATTCCGCTCCAGCCCAATCCGAAGAAGACCCGCGCGGAGGATTCGCCGCTGCATCGCCTGGAGCATGCGCTTCATGCTCCCGTGGCCTATGCGATCATTCCGATCTTCGGTCTCGCCAATGCGGGCGTGTCGCTCTCAGGGCTGTCCTTCGAGACGCTGCTCAGCCCGCTGCCGCTGGGCATCGCGCTCGGTCTCTTCATCGGCAAGCAGGTCGGCGTTTATGCCTTTACCTGGGCGGCGCTTCATTTCCGTCTCGCCGACGTGCCGGCGGGCGCGACGCGGCTGCAATGCTACGGCGTCGCCCTGCTCTGCGGCATCGGCTTCACCATGAGCCTGTTCATCGGCGCGCTCGCCTTCCCGACGCAGCCGGAACTGGGTGATGCGACGAAGATCGGCGTACTCATGGGCTCGGTGATCTCGGCCCTTGCGGGCTACGTGCTGCTCTCGGTCGCGCCCCGCGAGCAACCTCAGATGCGCGAAGCGAGGAGCATGTAGTTGACGGAAAGGTCCTGCGAGAGGGACCAGCTGTCGCGCAGCGGATTATAGGCCACGCCCGTCAGGTCGTGGACGGAGAACCCGGTCTTGCCGATCGCCCCCGACAATTCGTCGGGCGTGACGAACTTGTCCCATTCGTGGGTGCCCTTGGGCAGCCAACCGAGGATGTATTCGGCCCCGACGATAGCGCTCGCGAACGAGCGCAGGGTCCGGTTGAGGGTCGCCATGGCAAGGCAGCCGCCGGGCTTCACCGCCTGGGCACAGGCATTCACGAAGGCCTGCACGTCGGCTACGTGCTCCACCACCTCCATAGCGAGCACCATGTCGAAGGTTTCTCCGCGGGCGACTACGGCCTCCACGGTCTCGTTGCGATAATCCACATCCACCCCTGCCCGCTCCGCATGGAGCGTTGCAACCGAGATGTTGGTAGGCGCGGGGTCGAGCCCCGTGACCTTGGCGCCAAGCCGCGCCAGCGGTTCCGAGAGCACGCCGCCGCCGCAGCCCACGTCGAGGATCGTCAGGCCTTCGAGGGAACGGGCGGAGCGCGGATCACGGCCAAAGCGCCGGCAGGCCTCGTCGCGAATATAGGCGAGGCGCACCGGATTGAACCTGTGCAGGACCTTCATGGGCCCGTTCGGATCCCACCAGGTCCCGGCGATCTGCTCGAAGCGGGCGACCTCGGCCGGGTCGATGGTGGTGGCTGCGCCGTCGGTCATGAAAACTTGGTTCCCTAAAGGCAAGAAATGGCGCGCCCGCGTTGACAGCAGGTTCCCCTGCCGTCATGTATACGCGCCTTTTCGCCCTGCGAAGGGCAAATTTTTTTCCCTGACCTTGAACGGCCTTCTTCGCATGCCCCGTCTTGTCATGAAGTTCGGCGGTACATCCGTCGCCACCGTAGAGCGCATCCGCAACGTGGCGCAGCACGTCAAACGCGAGGTCGAGGCGGGCTTCGACGTGGCCGTGGTCGTTTCCGCCATGTCGGGCAAGACCAACGAGCTTGTCGGCTGGGTGAAGGATGCTTCCGCCCTCTACGACACCAAGGAATACGACGTGGTCGTGGCCTCGGGCGAACAGGTGACCTCCGGCCTCCTGGCCGTGGCTTTGCAGGAAATCGGCGTCAATGCCCGCTCCTGGCAGGGCTGGCAGATCCCGATCATGACCTCCGACGCCCACGGATCGGCCCGAATCGCCGATATCGACGGCTCGAACATCATTGAGAGCTTCGAGAAGAACAAGGAAGTGGCCGTCGTGTCCGGCTTCCAGGGCGTCCACCAGGAGACCCGGCGCATCACGACATTGGGCCGTGGCGGCTCGGATACGAGCGCGGTTGCGCTCGCCGCCGCCATCCAGGCCGAGCGCTGCGACATCTATACGGATGTGGACGGCGTCTACACCACCGATCCGCGCATCGTGCCGAGGGCACAGCGCCTGGATAAGGTTTCCTACGAGGAAATGCTGGAGATGGCTTCGCTCGGGGCCAAGGTGCTTCAGGTGCGCTCGGTCGAGCTTGCCATGATGCACCGGGTTCCGACCTATGTGCGCTCCAGCTTCGACGATCCCTCCGAGCCCAAGCTCGGCACCCTCATCTGCGACGAGGAAGRCATCATGGAACAGCAGGTTGTCACGGGCATCGCCTATTCGCGCGACGAAGCCCAGATTACGTTGCGGAATGTGGCCGACAAGCCCGGCATCGCCGCCTCGATATTCGTCCCCCTGGCGGACGCCAACATCAACGTGGACATGATCATCCAGGTCGTGTCGGACGATACCACCACCACGGATCTGACCTTCACGGTCCCCTCCGCCGAATACGAGCGGGCCTGCGCCGTGCTGAACGCCCACAAGAACGAGATCGAGTTCAGGGATCTCCAGGGCGCCACGGACGTGGTGAAGGTCTCGGCCATCGGGGTGGGCATGCGCAGCCATGCGGGCGTGGCGGCCAAGGCCTTCAAAGCCTTGGCGGACAAGGGCATCAACATCCGCGCGATCACAACTTCTGAGATTAAATTCTCGGTTCTGATCGACTCCGCCTATACGGAACTTGCGGTTCGTACCCTCCACTCGCTATACGGCCTCGATAAAGCCTGATTGACGGCTGGTCCGTCAGCCTGCGACACTCGAATGAACAACCGCCGGTTTGCCTGCCCGGCACCGTAGGACGGGAACTGTAAAGCTCATGCCTAGCGCTCCCGGCGGTCCGCGCCTTCTGCTGCGCCGACTCCGCGAGATCATGGCGGAGCCGGTCGGGGCGCAGGACCGCCTCGACAAGATCGTCACGCAGATCGCCGCCAACATGGTGGCGGAGGTGTGCTCCGTCTATGTGATGCGCGGCGACGGCGTTCTCGAGCTGTTCGCGACCGAGGGTCTCAACCGGGAAGCGGTCCACCTGACCGTCATGCGCTCGGGCGAAGGCCTCGTCGGCCTCATCGCCTCGACCGCCGAGCCCCTGTCCCTCTCGGACGCGCAGAGCCACCCGGCGTTCTCCTACAAGCCCGAGACCGGCGAAGAGATCTACCACGCCTTCCTCGGCGTGCCGCTGCTTCGCGCCGGCAACACCATGGGAGTCCTCGTCGTCCAGAACCGGACCTACCGGGTCTATGCGGAAGAGGAAATCGAGGCCCTTCAGACCACCGCCATGGTGGTCGCCGAGATGATCGCCTCCGGCGAACTTCAGGCGCTGGCCCCGGTGGACACCGGCATTGCGCTCCGCCGCGCGGTCTACCAGAAGGGCACGTCCCTCGCCGATGGCGTGGGCTTGGGCCATGTGGTACTTCATGAGCCGCGTGTCGTCATCAAGAACCTCATCGCTGAGAACGTCGAGTCGGAACTCGCGCGCCTTGATAAGGCCATCGGTGAGGTGCGCGTTTCTATCGACGAGCTGATCGAGCGGGGCGACGTGGCCCATCACGGCGAGCATCGCGAGGTTCTGGAAACCTTCCGCATGTTTGCCCACGACCAGGGCTGGCTGCGGCGCATGCGCGAGGCGGTGACCTCCGGCCTCACCGCGGAAGCGGCGGTAGAGCGCGTGCAGTCCGACAACCGCGCCCGCATGCTGCGCCAGACCGATCCTTATCTGCGCGAGCGCCTGCACGATCTCGACGATCTCGCCAACCGCCTGCTCTTCCGCCTCATCGGGCGTAACATGGTGGCCGAGCGCGGCTCCCTGCCGGAGAACGCCATCATCGTGGCGCGCTCCATGGGGCCTGCGGCGCTCCTCGACTACGACCGCTCGCGACTGCGCGGCCTCGTGCTGGAGGAAGGCGGTCCGACCAGCCACATCGCCATCGTCGCCCGCGCGCTGGGCATTCCCGCCGTGGGCGAGGTCTCGAACGCCACCTCCCTCGCCGAGCCGGGCGATGCGATCATCGTCGACGGTGCGGCGGGCGAGGTTCAGATCCGGCCCAAGCCCGATGTGGAAGCGGCTTATGCGGAAAAGGCGCGTCTGCGCGCCCGGCGTCAGGAGCAGTATCTCAAGCTGCGCAACGTGCCCTCCGTCACGAAGGACGGCGCGGCGATCACCCTGCATCTCAATGCGGGCCTCGTCATCGACCTGCCGCATCTGGACGAGACGGGCGCCGAGGGCATCGGCCTGTTCCGCACGGAGCTGCAATTCATGGTGGCCGAGCGCATGCCCTCCGCCTCCGACCAGCAGGCGCTCTACGGCGCGGTCTTCGCCGCAGCGGGCGAGCGCCCCGTCACCTTCCGCACCCTCGACATCGGCGGCGACAAGATCCTGCCCTACATGCAGGCGGTGGAAGAAGAGAACCCGGCTCTCGGCTGGCGCGCGATCCGCATCGGGCTCGACCGTCCGGGCCTCCTGCGTGCGCAGGTCCGCGCCCTGTTGAAGGCCGCCGCCGGACGCCCGCTCAAGATCATGTTCCCGATGGTCGCGACCTGCGACGAGTTCGAGCGCGCCAAGCTGATCGTGGAGAAGGAGAAGACCTATCTCTCCAACCACGGCCATCCCCTGCCCTCCGACCTGAAGCTCGGGGTGATGCTGGAGGTACCCTCCCTCCTGTTCCAGCTGAAGGAGATCTGCTCGCGGGCGGATTTCATCTCCATCGGCTCGAACGACCTGATGCAGTTCCTCTTCGCCATCGACCGGGAGAACCGGCGCGTGTCGGACCGCTTCGACCCGCTGAGCGCGCCGATGCTGCGGGCGCTGAGCATGGTCGCCGAGCAGGCGCAGGCCTATGGCTGCCCGGCGACCCTGTGCGGCGAGATCGGTGGGCGGCCCCTTGAGGCCATGGCCCTGCTGGGCCTCGGCTTCCGCTCGCTTTCCATGTCGCCGGCCTCCATCGGTCCGGTGAAGGCGATGCTGCTGGCACTCGATGCCGCTGAACTCAAAACCTTCCTTCATGAAGAGCTGGAAAGCTCCGGCAGCGGCGATACGCTGCGCCAGAAGCTGATCCAGTTCGCGGAAACCCGTGGTATCCCGGTCTGATGTCGATTGCGCCTCCCTCCGACCGCCTGAACGCCATTCTGGCCCGTCATGACATCATCATGGCGACGCTCAATGCTGGGCCTGACCCTGAGACCTTCGTGTCCCTCTCCCGTGAGCTGGCGGAGCTCGACGGCGTCGTCGGCGCCATCCGCGCCTATCGCGCCATGGAGGACAACCTGAACGGCCTCCAGGCCATGGTCGACGATTCCGCGATGGATGCCGAGATGCGCTCGCTCGCCGAGGACGAGCTGCCCCAGGCGCGCGAGGATCTGGAAAAGGCCGCGCAGGACCTGCGCGTCATGCTGCTGCCCAAGGACGTGGCGGACGAGAAGAGCGCCATCCTCGAAATCCGCGCTGGCACCGGTGGCGACGAGGCCGCCCTCTTCGCGGGCGATCTTCTGCGCATGTACACCCGCTACGCGGACCTGAAAGGCTGGAAGGTCGAAATCGTCTCCGAGAGCGAAGGCACGGCGGGCGGCTACAAGGAAGTGGTGGCCGAGGTCAAAGGGCGCGGCGTGTTCGCTCGCCTGAAATTCGAGAGCGGCGCGCACCGGGTGCAGCGCGTGCCCGACACGGAAACGCAAGGCCGCATCCACACCTCCGCCGCAACCGTCGCCGTGCTGCCGGAAGCCGAGGACGTGGACATCGTCGTCAACGATGCCGACCTGAAGATCGATACCATGCGCGCGCAGGGTGCCGGCGGCCAGCACGTGAACAAGACCGAATCCGCGATCCGCATCACGCATATTCCCACTGGCACGGTGGTGTTCGTGCAAGACGAGCGTTCGCAGCATAAGAACCGCGCCCGCGCCATGGCCCTGCTGCGCTCGCGCCTCTACGACGCCGAGCGCACCGCCAAGGACGCAGCGCGCGCCGCCGACCGCAAGTCGCAGGTCGGCTCCGGCGACCGCTCCGAGCGCATCCGCACCTACAACTTCCCGCAAGGCCGCGTGACAGATCACCGGATCAACCTGACGCTCTACAAGCTCGAGGAAGTGATTGCGGGCAATGCCCTCGACGAGCTGATCGACGCGCTGATCACCGAGCATCAGGCAGCCCAGCTGGCGGACCAGGACAGGGCCGCATGATCGAAGGGCTGAGCCACATCACGCTCATCACCCGCGATCTGGAGCGCATGAGCGCGATCATCGAACAGACCCTCGGCGGCAAAGAAGTCTATTCGTCGGGCGACGATACTTTCTCGCTCTCCCGCGAAAAATTCTTCATCGTCGGCGGGCAATGGATTGCCGTGATGGAAGGCGAGAGCCTGCCCTCGCGCAGCTACAACCACATCGCCTTCAAGATTGCTGCAGCGGATATGGATGAATACCGCGCGCGCATCGAAAAGCTCGGCCTGGAATTCCGCGAATCCCGCCCCCGCGTCGAGGGCGAAGGCCATTCGCTCTATTTCTACGATGAGGACAATCACCTCTTCGAGCTGCATACCGGCACGCTGGACGAGCGGTTGGAACGGTATCGGCAGGGTCGGGTGGCGTGAAAACCCGCGCCCAGGCTTTGAAGGAATTGCGCCAGATTCTCGCCCAAGCCGGCTTTGAGACGGCGGCGCTCGATGCGCGGTTGCTGCTCCTGACGGCTCTCGGGATCTCCGCGACCGATCTCGTGATCCATCCGGACGCGTCCCTGACCCCGCAGCACGAACAAATCCTCGCCGATTTCACCCGCCGCCGGTTGGCTCATGAGCCGGTGGCGCGAATCGTCGGGGAGCGGGAGTTCTGGGGTCTGCCCTTCCGCCTGTCGCCGGAAACCCTCGTGCCGCGGCCCGATACCGAGACCGTGGTGGCGACGGTTCTGGAGCTTCTCCCGAATCGTCAGGCAGCTATGCGAATCGTCGATTTCGGCACCGGCTCGGGCTGCATTCTGGTGTCCCTGCTCCATGAGCTGCCACAGGCCACAGGGCTTGGGATCGACCTGTCCGAAAGCGCTCTGCGGACCGCTCGCGAAAATGCCTGGGTCAACGGGGTAGGCGAGCGAAGCTGCTTCGCGGCCTCCCGCTGGGCGGATGCGCTGTCCGGCTCCTTCGACCTCATCGTGTCCAACCCACCCTATATCGCCTCCCCGGTCATCTCGACGCTCGATGAAGAGGTCCGCAGGCACGATCCCCTCCTGGCGCTCGATGGGGGCCGGGACGGTCTGGCCCCCTACCGGATCCTGCTTGGGGAAGCCGAGCGGCTGCTTGCCCCCGGCGGGCTTCTTGCGGTCGAGATCGGCTATGACCAAGAAGAGGCTCTTCGAAGCTTGGCAGGCGCCAATGGCCTTGAAACTTTACGAGTGGCGCACGATCTCTCAGGACACCCCCGGTGTGTCGCCATGAAGCGCTTGTGATCGCAAAAACTGGGTCTTTCTTGTCTCAGGATGGGGTAAAAGCTGAAATACTGCTTGTTGGACCGGGAGGAACCCGCTAGATTCGACCCTAAGACATCGTCATCGGTCGAGAAAAAGCGGTCGCTCCTTGAGAGCATACCGAAAGACCAACCGATATCCATCGCGCAGGCAGGGGCCTTTGAACAGCCGGGCGCGATAACCTGAACCCGATACTGAAGGAAAGCGAGGCGCTAGACGCCTTGACCGTACGACAGACGGTTTGCCACGCGAACGGTGGGCGTTAAGCCCGTTCGGTGAATTATTGGCTTGCATATCGCGTGGGCTTTTAGAACCAGCGAGGCTCACAGAGCAAAAAAATGAGACCAGGACAAAACAGGCGTATGCGCGGTCGTAACAACAACCGCAACAACGGTGGCAACAAGGGTCCTAATCCCTTGACCAAGAGCTATGAGTCGAACGGCCCGGACGTCAAAATCCGCGGCACGGCTCAGCATATCGCCGAGAAATACAGCCAGCTCGCCCGCGATGCGCAGGCCAGCGGCGACCCGGTGGCTGCGGAAAACTATTTCCAGCACGCCGAGCACTATTACCGCATCATCGCCGCCGCCCAGGAGCAACTGCGCGAGCAGTACGGCTACCAGCAGCGCTTCGACGACGAGGGCGACGAGGAAGGCTTCGGCCAGAACGACCGCCCGAACTTCGAGCGCATGGGTGGCAATGGCGACGACATGGACCCCTCTTCGCAGCCGCAACCCTTCGAGAATCGCGGCGATGGCGAGCGTCCTTCCCGCTTCGACCGCGGGGATCGTCAGGATCGTGGAGAGCGCCAAGACCGTCCTGAGCGCCAGGATCGCGGTGAGCGCCAGGACCGTCCGGAGCGCCGTGAGCGCTTCCAGCGTGACCGCGCCCCGCGTCAGGACTTCCAGCGCGACGACCAGCAGCCCTTCGAGGGCGAGCGTCCGGCCCGTTTCGAGCGTGGGGATCGCCCTGAGCGCGGAGATCGTCCCGAGCGCCAGGAACGCCCTGAGCGTCAGGAACGTCCCGAGCGTCAGGACCGTGGAGATCGACCGGAGCGTAGCGAGCGTCCGGCGCGTAGCGAGCGCTTCCAGCGTGAACGCCGCCGCGAGGAGGCCGATGCCCCCGAGCAAGGCACCCTGCCCGCGTTCCTCACGAACCCGGTGCGTGCCGCAACTCCCGTCAACGACGAGGCTCCGGCTCCCGTCGTGCAGGATTTCGGCAATGCCGAAAGCGCCGAGGCTCCTCCGCGCCGCCGCCGCCGCACCCGCCGCGAGATGATCGAGGCCGCAGGCGAGGAAGCCGGTTTCACGCCGGATGTGGAAACCCCAGCCGCCGAGTAAGGCAGGCCAGGTTTAGAAATGGAAAAGGGAGAGCCTGGCTCTCCCTTTTTTGTTGCCGAAAATAGCTGAGGCATCCCGGGCGGCTTACAATGCCAAGCTCGACTGCTCGGCCTCTAGGCTGTCGCCGATGGCCATAGTGCCGCCTTCCAAAACTTCGGCGTAGATGCCGCAATCGAAATGGCCGTAGGCCTGCATGAGGCTTTTCGGAATCTGCAGGTCGCGGATGCCGCTGTCGGGATCGACATTGGTCGCCGCGCAGCGCTCGATACGCTTCGTCACCTTCAGCCGTACGCCGGAAGACGTGGCAAGCACCTGCCCCACGAGGTCGAACTCCGCCCAGGGTGCCAGCCCCTCGATGTGAACATTGCCCCTGAAGCGCAGGGGGTCGACCGGCGCCCCCACCACATTCTCCAGCTCCCGCACGCTCGCGAGATTGATGAGTGAAACGAAGCCCCGCCGAGAATCAGTGAAGCGGAAGCCATTGGGCGCGCCCAGCACTTTCGGCGGGCCGCGCAGCTCCTTGGGCATGAAGCGCCGGAAGAAGGCCTCGATGGCGAGCCGCCCTTGAACGGTGGAGAGATCGCCTCGCGCTACCTCGCGCCCGCCCTCCTCGATGAAGAGCGTGGTGATCTTGTCGTAATAGCGGGTTCTCAGGCGCGCCAAGCTCTCGTTGCGCATGAGCATGAGAAACTTGATCTTGGGCTGGTGCGCCGGGTTTTCCGGATCGAACCCCGCCGGTCCGTTCTCGATGGCAAACAGCCGATCCCCCGGAAAATACCCGCCCTTGGCGAGATCCGCTGAATTCAGCGGCTCGGGCGAAAGGCCTTTGACGGGATAGCGCTGGAGGGAAGCGATGCGAACGGTCATGGGGGATCGATAGAGGGCGTCGGGGCGAGGGGCAAGGCATGGCTGGAAATTACAGTATTATTCCCGGCCGAAGCGCAGCGGAGGGGAAGGGAATCCACCCACAAGCGCGGCGCTATGGAACCCCTTCCCTCGCCTGCGGCTCGCCGGGGATGACAGTGAGGGTCCGCCAAAAAGGAAAAGGCCCTGCCAGGGGCAGGGCCTCTCTTATCGCCAACAGTGACAAACCTACGAAGCATCCCCCGAGCGCGCCACCTTGGAGCGCTTCATCTGGGGCGTAAAGCCAGCCTCTCTGGCGCGGTCGACTTCGACCTTGTGCGTATCGGCATGCATGCCTTCATGAGCGGTTTGATGCTCGGGGATGTGGGCCGCGGGTCCGGCCTCCTGCTTCATGCGCAGGGCTTTTTCGGCGTTGGCCACTAATTCCTGGCGGGCCTTCTCGGCCTTGCGTTTCTTGGGGCTGAGGCGGGAAACAAGATCGGATAATGCCATGGTGATTTACTCCTTTGCGCGGGAGAGAACGCCGTCGCTCCGGTCGCTACGATGGGTGGGCGGGGTCTGAACGTTTTGCCGGTTCTCAGGGATGTCGCGGGAGGTCTTCATGGTCCCCGTCGAATCACCGATATCCTGGCTGTTTTTGGTGCGCTCAGGGGTCTCATCGAGCCCCTCGCGCGCCCGTTCGTTTTCTGTGGTGCTGCCGAAGGTCTCCGGCGTCACCGAGGGCTGCTGTTCTGCCGGACTTTCCGGCACGGCCAAGCCAAGCTCTGCATTGCGCGCCAGATCGGCGCGGGCCTTTTCGGCGTCGGAACGCGGATCGCGCGCCATGGGAATCTCCTCAAACCGGATGAGAACACGTGCTGGGTCAATGCGAGCCCCGCAACCGGGTTCCCCTCTTGTTGTTCGGGATCAAGGCACCCACCTTAAGCGCAGCGGATGCTTCGTGATGAAGGTCCGACATCGCTGGGTCTGCTTGCGCCTCGTGGAGGGCGGGTGGATCTGAGGAGGGATGATACAAATGAACTTTGAAAAATACACCGAGCGTGCCCGGGGTTTCGTGCAGGCTGCGCAGAATCTCGCCATGCGGGAAGGCCATCCGCAGCTTTCCCCCGGCCATGTACTGAAGGTCCTGCTCGACGATCCTGAAGGCCTCTGTGCGGGCCTCATCGACCGTGCGGGCGGACGCTCGCGCGATGCCCATGCGGCCGTCGAGCAATGGCTCGCCAAGCAGCCGAAGGTTTCCGGCTCCGCCGCGCAGCCGCAGGCCACGCGTGAGCTGATGCGCTTCTTCGACACCGCCGAGAAGGCAGCCGAGAAGGCGGGCGACTCTTATGTCACCGTCGAGCGTATGCTACTGGCTCTCGCCGTCGAGAAGGACACGGAGGCCGGCAAGATTCTGGCCCAGGCCGGCGTGACCGCTCAAGGGCTCAACAACGCCATTAATTCCCTGCGCAAGGGCCGCACCGCCGACAATGCGACGGCGGAGAACGCCTATGACGCGCTGAAGAAATACGCGCGCGATCTCACGGAAGCGGCGCGTGACGGCAAGCTCGACCCGGTCATTGGCCGCGACGAGGAAATCCGCCGCACGATCCAGGTTCTGTCGCGCCGCACCAAGAACAACCCGGTGCTCATCGGCGAGCCGGGCGTCGGCAAGACCGCCATCGTGGAAGGCTTGGCGCTCCGCATCGTCAACGGCGACGTGCCTGAGTCGCTCAAGGACAAGCAGCTGCTCGCCCTCGACATGGGTGCGCTGATCGCGGGCRCGAAATATCGCGGCGAGTTCGAGGAGCGCCTGAAAGCCGTGCTGAGCGAAGTGACCTCGGCCGAGGGCGGCATCATTCTCTTCATCGACGAGATGCACACGCTCGTCGGCGCAGGCAAGGCCGATGGCGCGATGGATGCCTCGAACCTCTTGAAGCCCGCGCTCGCGCGCGGCGAGCTGCACTGCGTCGGCGCGACCACGCTCGACGAGTACCGCAAGCATGTGGAGAAGGATGCGGCGCTTGCCCGTCGTTTCCAGCCGGTCTTCGTGAGCGAGCCCACCGTGGAGGACACGGTGTCGATCCTGCGCGGCCTGAAGGAGAAGTACGAGCAGCATCACGGCGTGCGCATCACCGACTCGGCGCTCGTTGCCGCCGCGACGCTCTCGAACCGCTACATCACCGACCGGTTCCTGCCGGACAAGGCCATCGACCTCGTGGACGAGGCATCCTCGCGCCTGCGCATGCAGGTCGATTCCAAGCCCGAGGAGCTCGACAATATCGACCGCGAGATCGTGCGGCTGAAGATCGAGCAGGAGGCGTTGAAGAAGGAAACGGATTCCGCGTCCAAGGATCGCCTCGAGCGTCTGACGAAGGAGCTCGCGGATCTGGAGGAGAAGTCCTCCGCCATCACGCAGCGCTGGAAGGCCGAGAAGGACAAGCTCGGCACGGCTGCCGACCTCAAGAAGAAGCTCGAAGAGGCCCGCAATCAACTGGCCTCTGCGCAGCGCTCCGGCGATTGGGCGAAGGCGGGCGAGTTGTCCTACGGCGTCATTCCGGGGCTTGAGAAGCAGCTGTCCGAAGTCGAAGCGAAGGCGGATGGCGGCGGCCTGATGGAAGAGGCGGTGACGCCCGACCACGTGGCGGGTGTCGTCTCCCGCTGGACCGGCGTGCCCGTCGACAAGATGCTCGAAGGCGAGCGCGAGAAACTGCTGCACATGGAGCAGGATCTCGGCAAACGCGTGGTCGGTCAGCGCGAGGCCGTCGAGGCCGTGTCCACCGCGGTGCGCCGTGCCCGCGCGGGCTTGCAGGATCCGAACCGGCCCATCGGCTCGTTCATGTTCCTCGGCCCCACGGGCGTCGGCAAGACGGAGCTCACCAAGGCTCTCGCCGCCTTCCTGTTCGACGACGAGTCGGCGCTCGTGCGCATCGACATGTCGGAATACATGGAGAAGCACTCGGTCGCCCGTCTCATCGGCGCGCCTCCCGGCTATGTGGGCTATGAGGAGGGCGGCGCTCTGACGGAAGCCGTTCGCCGCAGGCCTTATCAGGTGGTGCTGTTCGACGAGRTCGAGAAGGCGCATCCGGACGTGTTCAACGTCCTTCTGCAGGTGCTCGACGACGGACGTCTCACGGACGGCCAAGGCCGCACCGTGGACTTCCGCAACACGCTTATCATCATGACCTCGAACTTAGGCTCGGAATATCTGGTGAACCAGCCCGAGGGACAGGATAGCGATGTGGTGCGCGATGAAGTCATGGGCGTGGTGCGCGCGCATTTCCGGCCCGAGTTCCTCAACCGCGTGGACGAGATCATCCTGTTCCACCGGCTGAAGCGCTCGGAGATGGGCGCTATCGTCGACATCCAGCTGGCACGCCTGGAGAAGCTCCTCCTCGATCGCAAGATTACCCTGGAGCTTGATGATGCTGCTCGCGAATGGCTGGCCGAAAAAGGCTACGAGCCGGCTTACGGCGCGCGCCCGCTGAAGCGCGTGATCCAGAAGAACGTGCAGGACCCGCTGGCCGAGGCCATCCTCTCCGGCGAGATCAAGGACGGCGAAACTGTGCCGGTGCATGCAGGCCCCCTGGGCCTGACCATCGGCAACACCAATGTCTCCGCCGAGAAGCGCCCGCCGGAAGGTGTGCGACTAAACTAATTCGATGAAAACGAAAATGGCCGGGGAAACCCGGCCATTCTTTTTTAAGAGGTGACTGATGCGCCGCTCCTACTCAGCGGCCGCCTGAAAATCCTCTTCGTCACGAATACGCGTTTGCGTACCCTCACGCAGGAGCATGTCCTTGTCGGTCCGCGCCGCCTTGTCCTCGCGCAGCTCGCGCTTCGAACGGCGAAGCTGCTTTGCGGACTTTTGCAATGCAGCGCGGAACGCGGCGTAGAGGTCCTTGTTCTTGGCCTCGCCGCTCATCACCTTCAACGCGCCCATCTGGATGTTGACCGTGCATCGGTAAGTGATGCCGTCACGGGTGGCATGCACCGAGGCCATGATGAGATGGCCGAAGTACTTAGCCGCCACCTGACGGATGTTGGTTTTCGCATACTCGGGAAACATATCGCCCAAATCGACATTTGAGCTTTGCACCAGGATGTTTTCGGCGCCTTCGAGACTCATTCGCTCCTCCGTTGGTGAAGGTTCGAGGGCTAACGACCTTCCTGCAAGAAGGTTGCAGGCCGTGGAAACAAAACTTGCCCCTGTGAAGTTGGAAGAGGTTTAGGCTCTGCGCTCCCGCTCACCCACATCGAAGGCCCTCTCCTCGAGCCCGAATCGTTGCGAACAAAAGCCTTGCGCAAGCGTTCGCCCCGACACGCCGTTCGCAGGAGACATCCATGCCCTCACGCCACCTCGTCATCGCGGGTCTCGGGCTCGCCCTCAGTCTACCCGCCGTCGCTCAGCAATCGAGCCCAGGAATTTCCTCCCCCACCACGACGCAGCCCGCCGAGACTCAAGCCAACCCGGCTCTCGGCCAGAATGCGCAGGAGCGCCAGCAGCGCACGCAACAGGGCGGCACACCGCAAGATACGCAGGCGCCCATGCGCCAGGGCCAAGCTAGCAGCGCTCCCGCCGCGCAGGGCCAGCAGCAATCCCAGGCCGACCGCCAGTACATCCAGCAGACGCTCGCCATGGGTACGGTGTCGCTGCAGCAATCGAATTTTGCGCATAGCAAGGCGCAGAACCCGCGCGTGAAGCAATTCTCCGAGTTCGAAATCGGCGAGCAGAATAACATCGCCGATGTCCTACATTCCTTCGCCGACCCTGCTGCGACCGCATCGACGACAGCAGGCGCGCAGGCCGCCGCCTCCACCGCGCCGGAACTGCCGCAATCGGAATCGGCTGCCATGGAACGCCTGTCGAAGGCGCAAGCGGGGGCGGGCTTCGACAAGGATTACGTGACCCTGCAGATCAAGGGCCACGAGGAGCTTCTGAAAATTCAGGAGAGCTATATCAAGAGCTCGGGCAATCGCGAGATGACGAACATCGCCAAGCTCGCGCGCGGCCAGATCAAGGAGCATATCGCGACGCTCCAGAGCATTCAGAAAGAGCTTGGCCGCTAAGGGTTTTTCCGGCTCCGTCCTTTCAGTCCTCCAGAGCCGGAACCCCCTCTCCCGACAACACGTTGCCCCTCCAATCCGCAGGCTTACCGGCCTGCTTAAGCCAAGCAAGAGGAGTATCCGATGGCGCGAGACAAGCGCGGAAGCACGCCTGAGCCGGATGTCGATGAAGTCCTGAACGATCTCACTCAGGAAGAAACCGGCGATGATTTCGTCGCGGGTCCGACCCAGCGCAACGAGATCGGCAACGCCAAGCGCGCGGCGGCCAAGGCCACGGGCCTGATGGGCGCCTCCAAGAAGCTCGATCCCGATCTCGATATCGACCATGTCGATGACGGCCGGATTACCAGCGGCTCTAAAGCCGGCATCCATTCCTTCAATGAAGTGTCTGAGGAGGAAGACGACGAGGCCGGCTTCCGCATGTCCAATGAGGAGATCGCGGAAAGCACCGCCACCACCGCGCAGAAAAGCCCGGCGGCCCGCGCGGCGCAGACCGATGGAACAGCAGCTCCGACCGGCATGAGCGGCGGCGCAGCATCCCGCAAGCGGGTGCCCGCACCCGGCACCGCAGTAGACGTGCCGAAAGGAAAGCTGGTGCGCGGCCAAGGGGCAGCGAACCAGCCCGACGACGAGAAGCCGAAGCGCTAGGCCCACGCTGACGAGGGGCGAGATCGGAATCCCCTCGCTAAGCGCAATTTTCAAAGAGTGCTGAACTTCAACAATCACGGCACCCCGGCCTTCGCGCTGGGGTGCCGTTTCACCCCCCTCCCCAACGGAAGGTGGAGTGACAAGCACCCGCCTCGCGCTTTATGGATCTTTCAGCCGAACCATAAAGACGTCGAGGAAATTCCCATGGATAGAAGAAAAGTTCTCAAAGGCGCCGGCCTTGCCGCCGCGGCCGGTGTTGTCGCTTCGCCCGCCATCGCCCAGGCCAATCCCGAAATCCGCTGGCGCATGACCTCGGCTTACCCGAAGAGCCTCGATACCCTCTTCGGCGCGGGCGAGATGATCTCCAAGCGCGTGGCCGCTGCCACCGACAACAAGTTCCAGCTCCAGGTCTTCGCCGCAGGCGAAATAGTGGGCGCCTTGCAGAGCCTCGATGCGACGCAGAACGGCACGGTTGAATGCTCCTACACTCTGTCGAGCTTCTTCATCGGCAAGGACCCGACCTTCATGTTCGATACGTCCGTGCCGTGGGGCATGAACGTTCGCCAGCACAATGCCTGGATGTATTATGGCGGCGGCCTCGAACTCATGCGCGAGTTCATGAAGGACTACAGCATCTACCCGATCCCGGCCGGCCAGACGGGCGCGCAGATGGGCGGCTGGTTCCGCAAGGAGATCAAGTCGATCGCGGACCTCCAGGGCCTCAAGATGCGCATTGCCGGCATGGGCGGCCAGATCATGGCCAAGCTCGGCGTGGTGCCTCAGGTGCTTGCGGCAGGTGACATCTACCCGGCGCTGGAGCGCGGCACCCTCGACGCGGTGGAATTCTCCGGCCCGCATGACGACGAGAAGCTCGGCTTCGTGAAGGTGGCCCAGTACTACTATTATCCGGGCTTCTGGGAAGGCGGCGCGCAGCCCTCGCTCTACGTGAACATGAACAAGTGGAACGAGCTGCCGCCCAACTACAAGGCCATCCTCGAAGCAGCCTGCGCCGAGGCCAACGCCATGTGCGTGGCAAAATACGATGCGCAGAACGCCGATGCGATCCGACGCCTCGCAGGACAGGGCGTACAGTTGCGTCCCTTCCCGCGCGACATCATGGAACAGAGCTACAAGGAAGCTTACAAGCTCTATGGCGAGCTTGCAGCCTCCAACGCCAAGTTCAAGAAGGTCTATGATTCCTGGAGCGCCTTCCGCGAGAAGGAACTCACTTGGTTCCGCATCGCCGAGCTACCCTTCGACTACTTCGTCAACCAGCAGCAGGGCCAGCGCTGATCGAAGCGAGATGATAAAAGGGCCGCTTCCATGAAAGTGGAAGCGGCCCTTTTCGTTGTCATGCCGCAATGTTTGGCGGCGAACCGAAGCTTGCCGCTGCGCGTTGTCTCCACGCAGATCCCGAAGCCCCAGATCTCGGAGATCATGGAGATTCAACATGGACGAAAAGACCAAGCATCAGGAAAAAACGATCAAACAAGGCAAGAAGGACGAGAAGCTGCCCGAGAATACCAAGGCCGAACTCGACAAGAAGCTCGATGAGGGCGTGGAAGAAAGCTTTCCGGCCAGCGATCCGGTTTCCGTGAAGATCACGAAGTAATTTTCAGGCCTGACAGCCATGAAGCCCCGGGACATTCTCGGGGCTTTTTCTTTTGCCTCAGCTACGGCTCGCAAGAGCTACGCCGAGCGCCGCGCAAGCCATGCCGAGCATCTGGACCAGGCTGAGGCTCTCTCCGAACAGCGCGAAGGCCATCAAGGCCGTGACCGGCGGCACCAGATAAAGCAGGGTCGCCACGCCCACCACCGCACCCTGGCGGATCAGGAAAAGCAGCAGGCCGATGGCGCCGATGGAGAGGCCGAGCACGGCCCATGCCATGGCGCCGATGAGCGGCCATGTGAATGCGATCTGCCCCTCTTCCAGCAGCAGAACCAGCGGCAGAGTGACAGCTGCCGCTCCCATATATTGGATGGTGGCGTTCACGCGCAGGTCCAGTTTGCTCCCGGTCCGCTTCTGCCAGATGGTGCCGATCGTGATCGAGACCATCCCGAGCAGGCAGATTCCCAGCGGCAGCGCCGGCACGCCCCCGTCGCCGAGTTTCGGCGCAACCACCAGAGCAGCGCCAACGAACCCGATGCCGATGCCCAGCCATCTTTTAGAAGACACCCTCTCCTTCAGCAGCGGCCCGGCCAGCACTGCCGTGGCAAGCGGCTGAAGGCCGGCCACAAGCGCCGAAATCCCCGCCGGCAGCCCATGCTTCACCGACCAGAACACAGCCCCGAGATACAGCCCATGGAGCAGGATTCCGGCAATGAGTGCATTGCCCCAGTCCCGCCCGGTCCTGGGCCAGGGCGCCCTCACCGCAACCACGATGACGCCCAGGACCAGGATGGCCAGGAGGTAGCGAACCAGAAGAAACGTGAGCGGCTCCGCATAAGGCGCCACGAACCGCGCGACGATGAAACCGGTCGCCCAGATGAGCACGAAGAGCGGAGGAGCCACGCGGGCGAGGAGGTGGGAGGACATGGGACTGGAGGCCGTCGAGATCGGACAAGGGCTGCCTTCTTAGGCTCCAGAGAGGCCGCTTGTCGATGTGCCGGCCTCAAGCTTTTCGTATGAACCAGGCCGGTGTGCGCCGCCGCACAAGCCGGTGCTGGTTGTGACATTTTGTTGCCTCAACAGCCCAGTTCGGGGCTATTAAACGTTACGTAATATTGTATGAAATACATACGATACGAATCGGCTTGGCGCTGAGGATAGACGAACGCCCCCAGCGCCTAGGCTCAAACATTGTCAGCTAGGTGCGTCTAAAGCACTGCATGAAGGGCTAAACGTTATGGCTACACACGACCCGATCACAAATACTTTCACGCTCGACGCAACAGAGCTGAATTTTGCCATTCCGTTTGCCCTGCCCGATACAACTCCCCCGGCTCGCACGCCGGACAACAGCGGAGTTCGCGGCAACGGCCTCAACAACGTCATCACCGGAGACGCAACAAACAACGATCTTTATGGAGAAGGCGGAAACGATACCCTGATCGGCGGAGGTGGAAGCAACTTCTTCGATGGGGGAGAAGGCTTTGATACGGTCTCCTATGAGACCGTGACTGGTGGCGTCTCCGTTGATCTTTCAGCCACTCTCCCCGCCTTCGCTCCTGCTATTATCGATGACACCTATGTAAGCATCGAAGGGATTATCGGCTCGGCCTTCAATGACACGATCAAGGGATCGGACGACGTCGGCGAGTTGCTCCAAGGCGGCGCGGGTAGCGACCAGATCGATGGCCAGGACGGCAACGACACCATCATTGGGGGCGCTGGCAATGACATCATGGCGGGCGGTGCGGGCAGCGATACCCTCTCCTATGCCAATGCCGATACATTCGTTTCTATCGAGATGGGTAGTGCGACCGGAGAAGCGGGGACACCCTACACCGGACAGGGCCATAATGGGGAAGCCGAAGGCGACACGAATATCGGCTTCGAGAACCTGATCGGCTCGCGCTTCGATGATACGCTCTCCGGCAACTACGGCCACAATTCCATCGATGGCGGTGCCGGTAGGGACAGCCTCAATGGTAATGTCGGCAACGACACCCTCAACGGTGGCGCTGGTGCGGACATCATGCAGGGCCTGGAAGACAATGATACCTACATTGTCGACAATGCGGCCGATGAGATCCGTGAGCGCGACGGCAATGGCTATGACACCGCCATCACCAGCGTTTCCTACGACCTCGCCTATCAGGAAGTTGAGGAGCTGCGTGCAACGGCCGATGCCGGCAGCATCAACCTGTCGGGCAACGAATACGCCAATACGATCATCGGTAATGACGGCAACAACGTCATCAACGGCGAACTCAAAGCCGACACCATGATTGGCAAAGGCGGCAACGATACCTACATCGTCGACAATGCCGGCGACGTGGTGACTGAGGATAGTGCTGCCGGCGGGTACGACTTGGTAAACACCAGCGTCAGCTACGCGCTCTCGGCCAATGTCGAGGCCCTCACGGCCACCGGTTCCGGCTCGATTGCTCTCAACGGCAACTCGCTGAACAACGTGATCACAGGCAACAGCGGCAACAACGTCATCGATGGTGGCGTCGGCGCGGACACGATGCAGGGTGGCGCTGGCGATGACGTGTATTACGTCGACAACATCGGCGACGTGATTATCGACACCGTTGGCACCAACACCATTTTCACCACCATCGACTACAAGAGCTCGCAGTTCATCGGCAATGTCGAGCTCATCGGCTCGAACAACATCGAGGTCGTCGGCAACGAGGCCGCCAACGTGCTCCGCGGCAATACGGGTGCCAACCGCATCAATGGCGGCAAGGGCAACGACGTGCTGTTCGGCGGCGCCGGCAAGGACTCCTTCGTCTTCGACAGCGCCATCGGCACCTGGAAGACGAACCCGAAAGTCAACCTCGACCGCATCCAAGACTTTACGGTCAAGCAGGACAAGCTCCTGCTCGACAACGCCATCTTCAAGAAGCTTGGCGCGAAGACCGGCAAGCTGAAGGCCGACTTCTTCAAGGTCGGCAAGGCCAGTGACAAGAACGACTATCTGATCCTCAGCAAGAACAAGAAGGCCCTGTCCTACGATGTAGATGGCTCGGGGTCCAAGAAGGCTGTCGAGATCATCAAGTTCGACAAGGCCGTCAATCTGACGGCTGCCGACMTCTGGGTCATCTGATCGGTCCCGAACGTAAGTATCATAAGGGCCTCCTGCGGGAGGCCCTTTTTCGTTGGGGAAACGGATCGGCGGGCTTGACGTTACCTTTTCACTTGCCTGTTTAATGCCTTGCTTGCCTGCCTTGCCCTGCCGCACCATCTCCAGCAGGCTGGAGCCCTGACGCTTGAACCGCCTTCGCCTCTATTTCGAACTCTTCACCATCACCAGCAACCGCTTCGTGCTGCACGACGCGTGGGCGATCGCGAGTCATATCGCTCTGTCGGTTCTCACCTCGCTCTTTCCCTTCCTCATCCTGGTGACGGCGCTCGCCAGCGTGTTAGGCACCGGCTCGCTCGCCGACGAGGTGGCGGACCTGCTCCTGGAGGCTTGGCCGCAGGAGATCGCGGGGCCGATTGCGGGAGAGATTCATAACATCCTCACCGGCCGGCGCAGCGATGTGCTGACGCTCGGCGTGGTGCTCACCCTCTATTTCGCGTCGAGCGGCGTGGAGAGCCTGCGGGTCGGCCTCAACCGCGCCTATAATGTGCGCGAGACGCGGGCTTGGTGGCTGACACGGCTCGAATCCATCGCCTTCGTCATCGGCGGCGCCTTCGTGCTGATGGCTATATCCCTGCTCGTGGTGCTCGGCCCCTTCATCTGGCGCGGAATCCTGCACTGGGTGCCGGCCCTGCAGCCCCTGGACAGCCTGATCGGCTTCCTGCGCATCGGCGTCGCCACGCTCGTGATCGTGGCGGGCCTCATGTGCGCCCACAAGCTCATCCCCTCGGGGCGTCGCACATTCCTCTCGGTGATGCCGGGTGTGGGCATGACGCTGTTCCTGTGGCTGCTCGGCGGCTTCGGCTTCAGCTGGTATCTCGAATATTATCCCGGCGCCTATGCCTCCACCTATGGAGGGCTCGCCACCGCCATGGTGGCGCTGATCTTCCTCTACACGCTCGGCGCGATCTTCCTGTTCGGGGGCGAGCTCAACGGCACCATCATGGCCGCCAAGCGCCGGCGCCTTGGGTTGGAGCCGACACCCCAGAGCATCAACGACGTGATCACCCTGCCCTGACGCGCAGGTTAAAGATTGGGCGAGATCCTGATCTCCAGCAT
Organism: Microvirga sp. P5_D2; assembly: GCF_054049475.1. Classification (NCBI taxonomy): domain Bacteria; kingdom Pseudomonadati; phylum Pseudomonadota; class Alphaproteobacteria; order Hyphomicrobiales; family Methylobacteriaceae; genus Microvirga; species Microvirga sp. P5_D2. The sequence continues at coordinate 81,184 of NZ_JBFUMH010000002.1, forward strand.
GGCCGATGCGGCGGGCCGCGTATCCTGCGCGACGCCGTAGCCTACCTTGACGTTGAGCACCGACCGGAACGGATCGGCCTGGGAGCTGAGCACGGTCTGACCCATGATCTCGGACATGAGGCCGGAGCCGACATTGCCGCTGGCCGTATCCACATTCATGTTCGGCGACAGCCTGACCTGCGTCTCCCATTTCTCGAGCGAGAGATCCAAGGGAATGCCCAGCGTGCCGCTCACCGTCTGCGAATAGCCGGTGTTGAGCGTCGCCATGGAGCCGCCGGTCGAGAGGCCGAGATTCATGCCGCCGAAGGCATCGGATTGACGCGTCCAGAACGCCTCCCAGTTCGCTCGCGAGGTCAGGCTGCCGTCGTCACCTCCGCCGCGCACCAGTTCCGTCCCGAGGCGCAGATTGAGATCGTTGAACGGCTGAAGCTTGGCGCCGAGGCTCCTGTCGAACGTGTCGGGATTGAAAGCGGTCTTTTCCGACTTGGCGAGGCCGCTCGTCCATATTTGAGTGCGCGAAAGGGTATAGCGGTTATCTGGTCTGGAGCCCATGCGCCTGACCGCAATATGCTCATCGAGCCAAGAAGATGTCACACGATCACTCCAGATCTCGTGGTCTTCCGCAGCATCCGCGAATGCAATACTTGATAGGCAACTAAGCAAAATTGCTCCGATGCCTGAATAAAATCGATMCATCGCTCAAACCAGAATAAAATCTTATATAATAATCAGATACAGAACTATTCGAACCCGAACTCATTAATATGAAATTAACTTGAAATAACTCATTGCCGATGCTGAATTTATGAACATTCATGCCCACGAATTCACAGGCAGAGAATCAAAAAGCCTGAATATCGTGCAGCTTTTGTAGAACATTGTATCAACCGACAACACGACATCTTGACGCTGCTGGAAACGAAAGCGGCCGGGCAATGCCCGGCCGTTTCCATCTCGTAGGCCTGACAAACTAGCCGGCGATCTTGTACTTTACGAAGCCTTCCGGCGCGTCGCCCATCTTTTCCACCTTGATCCCGGCGGGCTGATAGGCGGCGGCGTTCGGCCCCGTCGTGAAGGTCATGGTCACGCCGGCGGGCACGGCCAGCGCCCAGGAGCCGTCGGCCCTCGGGGCGACTTCCTTCTTCTCGACGATGTAGCGCATGATCGCATCGCGGGTGAGGTCGGGCGCCTCGAACACGATGGTCGTGCCGTCGGCTCCAGGGAAGTTGCCACCGCCGCCCGCGCGGTAGTTGTTGGTCACGACGATGAACTGCTGGTCATCCGTCACGGGCTTGCCGTTATAGGTCAGGTCCTTGATGCGGTGCGCATCGGCATTCACCACCTTGCCGTTATCGTCGTAACGCGAGGCTTGCGTCGGATCGATCTTATACTGCACACCCGCGATGACATCGAAATTATAGGCCGGGAATTTCTGGTTGATGAGCTCCTGCTCGCCGCCCTTGGCCACGTCGATCTGGTTGTAGATGCCGGCTGAGCGCTCGAGCCATTCGCGCACCTGAGCGCCGGTGATTTTCACCACGCGGATCGTGTTCGGATAGATGTAGATATCCGCCATGTCCTTGATGGCGAGCGGRCCGGGCTTGATCTCGGTGAAGTAGTTCGGGCCGCCGCGTCCACCGGCCTTGAAGGGAGCAGCCGCCGAGAGAATCGGCAGATCCTTGAAGGCAGAGGCCTTGAGCTGGTCGGCCACATACCAAGACTGCGCCTCGGCTACGAGCTTCACGGAAGCATCGTCCGCCACGAGCGAGTAATAGGAATGGATCGGCACCGCCGTGGTGCCCACAGGCTCGCGCACATATTTCAGCGTCGCATCGTGACCGGCCTGTGCGGCGGCCAACACGGCGGCATCGGAATCCACCTTGGCCACCACTTTACGGTCGACACGGTCGTAGATTGGGCGCGCCTCGGTGCGGAAATTCGCGACCTTCCAGGCATTGCCGTCCTTGGTCAGTTCCAGGTCGATGAGGCCGAGATGGCTGCCCCAGAAACCGGCCATGACAGCGGGCTTGCCGTGAAGCGTGCCAGCCTTCGCATCGACGCCGGGGATGTTGTTGAATTCCTTGCCGCCTGGGAACACGAAGTGCTGGTGGCCGGTGAGGATGACGTCGATGCCGTCGACCTTGGCGAGATGCAGGGCTGCGTTCTCCTCGCCGCCTTTGCGCTCGCCGCCCGCGATGCCCGAATGGCAGAGCGCGACCACGATGTCGGCGCCGGCTTTTTTCAGCTCAGGCACATGCTTGTTCGCCGCATCGACGATGTCGATGGTGGTGGCCTTGCCGTCGAGATGCGACTTGTCCCACTGCACGATCTGCGGCGGCACGAAACCGATCACGCCGACCTTGATCTTCTGCTTCGCGCCGGTCTCATCGACGAACTCGCGGTCGAGGATGAGCCACGGCTTCTGCAGGGTCTCGCCATTCGCCTTGATGACGTTCGCGCAGACCAGCGGGAATTTCGCGGCACCGAGCGCGTTCTGCAGGAATTCGAGGCCGTAGTTGAACTCGTGATTGCCGAGCGTGCCGCAATCATAGTTCAGCTCGTTCATGGCGGCGACCATGGGGTGCACGTCGCCCTTCTTCATGCCCTGACGGTAGGCCACGAAATCGCCGAGCGGCGAGCCCTGGATCAGGTCGCCGTTGTCGAAGAGCAGGCTGTTCTTGGCCTCTGCCCGGGCGCCCTTCACCAGGGTCGCGGTGCGGGCCAGGCCCACCGTGTCGTCGGCGGCGTCGCGATAATAATCGTACGGGAAGACATTCACGTGCAGGTCGGTGGTCTCCAGGATGCGAAGCTTCACCACCGGGCCGCTCTGAGCCCAGGCGAACCGGGGCATTCCCGTGAGTGCGGCGGCGGCAACGCCGGTCTGCAGGACGCGACGGCGGGTAATCGACGATGTCATGACGGCTTCCTCTGAATGGAACGATGTTCCCTTAATCAGAGGAGAGCACATCTTTTATGACAGGATCAAGATAGCCGGCTCACGATGACCGCAGCGCCTCATCGAGGTCGCGGTAGAGGTCCTCGACATCCTCGATGCCGGTGGACAGGCGCAGAAGGTCCGGCGGGCAAGGGGTTCCGGGGCCTTCGATGGAGGCGCGGTGCTCGATGAGGCTCTCGACGCCGCCAAGCGATGTCGCTCTTTTCCACAGGCGCACGCGCGCCGCCGTGCGGATAGCGGCCGCCTCGCCCTCGCTCACCTGGATCGAGAGCATGTAGCCGAAGCCGCCCTCCATCTGCCGGCTGGCGATATCGTGGCCGGGATGCTGCGGCAGGCCGGGATAGAGCACCCGCGCCACTTTCGGATGCGCGGAGAGGCGCTGGGCGAGGTCGAGCGCGCTTTTTGCCTGCTGCGCCGTGCGCACATGGAGCGTGCGCATGCCGCGCATCAGCAGATAGGCCTCGAAGGGGCCGAGGATCGCGCCCTGCATCTTGCGGATGGAGGAGACCCGCGTCCAGAAGTCATCGGCCTTGGCACCGGCAAGCGCGCCCGCCACCACATCGGAATGGCCGTTGAGCACCTTGGTCGCCGCATGCATGACGATATCGGCACCGAGGCTCAGCGGACGGGTATGGACCGGCGAGGCCGTGGTGGAATCGACCGCCAGCCGTGCCCCAGCCGCATGGGCGATCTCGGTGGCACCGGCAATGTCGGTGACGGTCCAGAGCGGGTTGGAGGGCGTCTCGATCCAGACGAGCTTGGTGCGGCCCGGCACGACGGCCTTGCGCAGCGCGTCGAGATCGTCCGTCTCCACGAAATCGACGGCAAGGCCCCAGCGCACGGCTTCCGTCATCAGCCAGCTGCGCAGGGCCCAATACATGACCTTGGAGGCGACGATGTGATCGCCGGGGTTGAGCGCCTGGAACACTGCGGTGGCTGCAGCCATGCCCGAAGAAAACAGCAGTGCGCCGGCCTCCGCCTCCTCCAGCATGGCCAGAACCTCTTCGGCCTCGCGCACGGTAGCGTTGTCCGGGCGGCCATAGACGAAGCCGGAGGAATAGGCATTGTCCTCGTCGCGGATATAGGTGGTCGCCACATGGATCGGCGGCACCACCGCCTTGGTGATCGGGTCCACATGGCCCATGGCCTGAGCGGTCAGGCTGCGCTTCGACCAAGGGGAGCGTGACGACGACATGGGAACCTCCGAAAGCGTGACCGGTTGCGTCACAGACAAGATGCGTAGCTCTTAGAGCATCGGACGCAAAAGTGGGAACCGGTTTTGCGTGGAAAGATGCGCACCTCATAAAGGAATTTTGCGATGCAGACACATCAAACCGCGCCGGGCAGCCATGCAATTCCGCCCATCCCGCGCTTCCTGATCGCGGTGCTGCCCATCCTCGTGGTCGCGGTGTCGGCGAGCCTCGTCACCCAGCCGAATATCCCGACTTGGTATGCGAGCCTGCAGAAGCCCGCCTTCACGCCGCCGAACTGGGCGTTTCCCGTCGCCTGGACAACGCTCTACGCCATGATGGCCTATGCACTCTGGCGGATTCTCTCGCTGCCGAAGGGCCTGCCCGGCCGCGTTGCGGCCATTGCGGCGTTCTTCGTGCAGCTGACCTTGAATGGATTATGGTCCTTCGCCTTCTTCGGCGCGCAGAGCCCGGTCGCGGGCCTCGTGGTGATCGCGGCCCTGATCGTGGCGATCCTCGCCACCATCGCGACATTCTGGAAGCTCGACCGCGCGGCGGCCCTGCTTCTCGTGCCCTATCTCGCCTGGGTCACTTACGCGAGCGTCCTCAACGGGACGATCTGGCGGCTCAACGGCTGATTATTTCGCCTCGTCGAACAGGTCTGGGCTGTTGTCGAGGTGATCGACCACACCGACGAAGGGCAGCTGGCGGTAGGAATGGGCGACGTCCATGCCGTAGCCGACGACGAACACGTCCGGGCAGGTGAAGCCCACGTAATCGGGCGTAATCTGCACGGCGCGCTTGCCGGGCTTTTCCAACAGAACCGCCGTCCGCACGCTCTTCGCGCCGCGGGCCATTAAAAGGTCCTTGGCGAAGGTGACCGTGCGGCCGGATTCGAGGATGTCGTCCACAAGCAGCACATCGCGGCCGCGCACATCGCTCTCCACGTCCCGCAGGATGGTGACGTTGCCGCTGGAGACCGTGCCGTCCAGGTAGCTCGACAGATGCACGAACTCGACCTGCGGCTCCAAGCCCGTCCGGTGCAGGGCGCGGATGAGATCGGCCGCGAACATGAAGCTGCCCTTGAGCACCGCGACGACGAGCAGGTTCTCCGGCTTGCCGCTCGCGATCTCCTTCGCCAGCGCCTCGTTGCGCGTGGCAATGGCGTTCTCGTCGAACAGGACCCGGATGCGGGGGGAAGCGGTCATCGTCGTCAATCCAGAAAAATGCAAAAGGCTTTTAGGTTTCCCCTCTTCACGACCATGGCGCGCGCGGGAAGTCAAACTTTTCACGAATTTCGCAAAAAAGTTTGCCGGAGATGAGGGTGAGGTATCGACGCCTTACTCCCTTTCCATCACAGCCCTCATCCGAGGGCCGCCGAAGGCGGTGTCTCGAAGAGCCTGCCCCGGACTTGATCCGGGGACGAGGGCATCTCCAGAGACCACTGGAGCCTCCTTGAGACGCCTGCTGAGGCAGTCCCTCAGGATGAGGGTGGTGGATATTGGAAGCCGGATCATCTGCACAACGCCGGTAATGGCGGTCGCTATCCCAGCCGGTGCGGCAATGTCCCGCGAGCGGTTCGCTTTCCGTCTTCCTCCCGCAAGTTTATGGCTTGCTAACCATAGCGGGGCGATAAGGGGACGAATCGCTCCATGGCGTCCTGACGCCATGGTCCTTGATGTCTTCAGGAGGGGTTCTGGCGCGGGTGAGAGCGTTCTACGACGAGGAATATGAGGAAGGTGCGGCTGCGTCCGTGCATTTCGAGAATGTGGGCGTGCGCTATGGCATGGGGCCCGAGGTCCTGCGCGACCTGACCTTTTCCATCGAGCCCAATTCCTTCCAGTTCCTCACCGGCCCGTCCGGTGCGGGCAAGACCACGCTGTTGCGCCTTATCCTGCTGTCCGTGAAGCCGACGCGCGGTTTGATCTCGCTCTTCGGCGAGGATGTCTCGCGGATTTCCAAGATGGAGCTGACCGGCCTTCGCCGCCGCATGGGCGTGGTGTTTCAGGACTTCCGCCTGCTCGACCATCTGACAACTTATGAGAACGTCGCCCTTCCCCTTCGCGTGCAGGGCAAGGACGAATCGAGCTACCGCGCCGAGGTGGTGGAGCTCTTACGCTGGGTGGGCTTGGGCGACCGCATGCACATGCTTCCTCCCGTGCTCTCGGGCGGCGAGAAGCAACGCGCCGCCATCGCCCGAGCGCTCATCGTCCGTCCCGACCTGCTGCTCGCCGACGAGCCCACCGGCAACGTGGACCCCTCTCTCGCAAGGCGCCTTTTACGCCTGTTCATCGAACTCAACCGGCTCGGAACCTCGGTGGTGATCGCCACCCACGATTTCAGCCTCATGGAACAGCTCAACGTCCGCCGCCTCGTGCTCGGCGACGGCAGGCTGCATATCGACGAATGAGCGCGGCTCCCTCCCCCCGGCTGAGGAAGGCTTCGCCGCAAAAGGCGCAAGGAAGCGACAAGCGCTCCCTCCCCGCCTCGTTGAGCCGCAACGCCCCCCTCGTGCCCGTGGATTCGGCGGGCGGGCAGGCGCTTGCCGCTGTGATCGGCATTCTCACCTTCTTGGCTGCCCTCTGCGCCGGCGGGGCCGAGATGGTCGCGACGAGTTCCGCGCAATGGCGCTCCGAAATCGCCCGCGAGGTCACGATCCAGATCCGCCCCAATCCGCAGCGCTCCATCGAGGACGACGTCAACCGCGCCATTGCGCTGGCGCGCCAGGCGCCCGGCGTGGAGGAGGCCCAGGCTTTCTCGAAGGAGGAGTCCGAGCGCTTGCTGGAGCCCTGGCTCGGAACCGGCCTCGATTTCAACGACCTGCCGGTGCCGCGCCTGATTGTCATCAAGATCCAGGAGGACGCGAAGCCCGATTTCAGCGCCCTGAGGCAGAGCCTGCAACAGAACGTCCCCGGCGCGAGCCTGGACGACCATGCCCTCTGGGTCTCGCGGCTTTCCACCATGGCCAACACCATCATCGGAACCGGCGTGTTCCTCGTGACCCTAGTTCTCGTCGCGGCAGGGCTTGCGGTGATCTTCGCGACACGGGGCGCCATGGCCGGGAACCGGGAGGTGGTGGATATTCTCCATTTCGTGGGCGCGGACGACGATTTCATTGCCAGGGAATTCCAGCGCCGCTTCTTCAAACTGGGCCTTCGCGGCAGCGCCATCGGCGCGGGCGCGGCCCTGGCCCTGACCATCGTGCTCGGCCTCATCGCCCGCTCCTGGCGCGCGAGCCCCACGGGCGACCAGCTGGAGGCCCTGTTCGGCGCCTTCAGCATCGGCTGGACCGGCTATCTTGTCGTCGTCCTCATCGCCCTGCTCGTGGCGGTGATCACGGGCGTGGTCTCGCGCTTGACAGTGAGACGTTTTCTTAACGGAAATGGTTGATGTTGATGGTTACCGGTTCCTGAAAGGGTTGCCTCTTCATTGCCGCATTCTGCACTATCCTCGTCCAAGATGACCTCGCGAACGCAGACTTGGGCGACGCCGCACTCAATCGACGCCACTGAAGCTTTGGGCTGGGGCTGGACGATGCGTGGCGTACATGCCCATCCGACGCGGCGCTCATGGGCGCGGCGGCTTTTCCGCTTCGGCTTCTGGAGCTGCGCGGCTTTCCTGACCCTTGGGTTCCTGGGGTTCTTCGGCTTCGTCTACAGCATCGACCGGTTCGAGCAGCGGCCTGAAACCCGCGCGGACGGTATCGTGGCCATGACCGGCGGCGCGCAGCGCATCGGCGATGCCATCGACCTTCTGGCGCAGGGCTATGCCAAAAGGCTCCTGATCTCCGGCGTCAACGAGAAGACCAGCCGTGACCAGATCTCCCGCCTCAATCCCGGCCAGCGCCGCCTGTTCGATTGCTGCGTGGACCTGGACTACCGTGCCCGCAACACCATCGGCAACGCCATCGAGACCCGGCGCTGGGCCGAGAAGAACGATTTCAACGCCATCATCGTGGTGACCTCGAACTACCACATGCCGCGCACCCTCGTGGAACTCGACCACGCCCTTCCGAACCTGCAGAAGATCCCCTATCCGGTCGCCGCGACCATCGATCCGCACGATTGGTGGCACAATCCCTCGACGGCCCGGGTGCTGGCCTCCGAATACGTGAAGTTTCTGGCCGTCTGGCTGCGCACCCGCTTCGAGGACGACCCGGAGCGCTCCTCGGTGGCCGTGATCATCAGCGGCGGCGCCCCGAGCCAGCAGGCCGCCGCCGAGCCGAACTGGCGCTAGAGACTGAATCGAAAAACCTCTATGTTGCCCACGCCCGCGGAGCCCTGAGGCTCCGCTTTTCGTTTTCAAGAAGCCATGCTGACCATCCGCTCCCTGCTCTTCAACATCGCTTTCTACGTCAACCTCGTCGTGTGGCTGATCCTGCTGATTCCGGGTGTTCTCCTGCCGCGCCGGGTGTTCCTGAGCTGGGTGAAGGCGTGGGCTCACACGTCCCTGTGGCTCCTGCGGGTTGTGGCTGGAACCAAGGTCGAGATTCGCGGACTGGAGAAGATCCCGGTAGGCGGCGCGCTCGTCGCCGCCAAGCATCAATCCCTGTGGGAGACCTTCGCGCTGCTGACGATCTTCGACGATCCCACCTTCATCCTGAAGCGGGAGCTGATGTGGATTCCGTTCTTCGGCTGGTATCTGCGTAAAGCCCGCTGCGTGCCGGTGAACCGCAAGGCAGGCTCACAGGCCCTGGTGAAGATGACGGCGCAAGCCAAGGACGAGGCCCGCCACGGACGCCAGATCATCATCTTTCCCGAAGGCACCCGCCGCCCACCCGGAGCTGCCCCGGCCTATAAATACGGCGTGGCCCATCTCTACCAGAACCTTGGCTTTCCTTGCATTCCCGTGGCCCTGAACTCGGGCCTCTATTGGCCACGCCGTCAGTTCATCCGCCGCCCCGGCACGATTCGCGTCGAGATCCTGGACCCGATTCCATCGGGGATGCCTCGGGAAGAATTCTTCAAGCGGATGCAGGAGGGCATCGAGGAAGCCTCGAACCGGCTGCTCGCCGAGGGGCGCGCGGAGCTTGGCTTCGCCTCTACCTCCAAATCGACGGCTTCCATCAGCAAAGCCTGAATCTTCAAGGCTTTTGACCGTCTTGACGCATCGCCTCGCAGTTCCTACATATAAGAACATATGGCGAACAAACGCACCATATCCTGGAATACGGCCATGCGGGATCTCCGCAACGAGCGAATGCGGAGGGCTGGCGTGCGCGAGGAACCCTTGAGAGCGACGGCAGGCCTGCGCTCCTCGCCGACGCTGAGTTCATGGCGTGGGGTCTCGGGCCGCCGCTACATCGTCGGCATCCATCCGCTCGACCTGAAGGAACTTCTGGAAGTCACCGACGCCGTGGTGCTCGCCGTGAGCCGAGACGAATCGAAAACCGCCCATGTGATCGACGTGGTGATGGCGGGTCCGGAGCCCAGCACCGATACCCGCACCCGCTGGCTCACTGAGGTCGAAAAGCGCGGCGCCTCGGAACTCCACGTCCACAGGCTCGCCGATACGGATTCCCGCCGCCGCGCGATTCTAGCGGATCTACGCGAGATCGCGGATCTCGCCGCCCCTCAGGATTCCTGATCGAGCGCTGCCACGATCCGCTGCATCAGCGGATCGACGACGCCCATGCTCACCAGATGCTCATGGGTCGAGCGGACATAATCGGGATTGGCACCCGAAATGCCCTGCCCCTGGCTCACGAGCCGCAAGACCTCTTCGAAGGACAGGCTGCCCGCATATTGCTGATGTTTGCGGTCCGCGATGTAGCCGAGCGCGGTCACGGCGCGTCCGTCATCGAGCCGAACCGGCAGGTGCCGCTCTAGATAAACGCTCGTCACCTGCTCGCGCTCGCGCAGGTAATGTACCGTTGCCTCGGCTTCTTCTCTAGCCACTCGGAACGCGACCCCGTGACAGCGCCCGCCCCGGTCGAGGCCGAGCACAAGGCCGGGGTTTTCCGGCGTTCCGCGATGCACATGGGAGAGCACGCAAAGCGCGCGGCGATAGCCGTAGAGATGAGCATGGCGACGCTCGGTGAAGGGAAATCCCGGCCGCCACATGAGAGAGCCGTAGCCAAAAACCCAAAGATCGTCTGAGCCGTCCGTCAATGTACCTTGCATGGTGCCTTGCGCCCGAACCTTGCCTGCTTCCGGCGCTACCAGTAACGAAGCAGCAGCACAACAGGAGATCCTGCATGGTCGAACCCGCCTCCACGGAAGTCCGGCGCCACAGCCGCTTCTGGCTCTATACCCCATTCGTATTGCTGCTGCTGGTGGCGGTGGCCTGGAGCATCGCGTGGTTCTTCATCCGCAACCGCGCCGGCGATACGCTGGACGCCTGGCTGGCGGCGGAAGTTGCCCAAGGCCGGCAATGGACCTGCGCTGATCGCACCATCGCAGGCTACCCTTTCCGCATCGAGCTGGTTTGCCCCATGCTCACCCTGAAGCAGGGCGCCGTGAACGCCTCGTTCGGGCGCGTGGAGGCCATCGCGCAGGTCTACCAGCCCCGCCTGGTGATCGCGGAGATCGGCGGCCCCTTGAACGTCACCGATGGCAGGGCGACGATTCAGGGCACCTGGGATCTCCTCCAGGCCAGCATCCATGCGACGCCAAACAGCTTTCAGCGCCTCTCACTCGCCGCGACGAACCCGAAGCTGACGGTCACCGGACTGACGCCACAGGCGATCGCCACATCCGGCGAAAGGCTGGAGATGCATCTGCGCCCCAATCCCAACAGGGTACAAGAGAAAGCCTATGACGCGGCGTTCGCGATCAAGCAGGCGACCATCCCCTTCATCGATGCCCTGATCGGTGGCACTGAACTCACGGACCTCAACGCCGACGTCACGGTGACGCAAGCCGACGGCTTCCGGGGCCGCCCCATCGCCGCAGAGTTGGAGCGCTGGCGTGCCGCCGGCGGCACGCTCGACATCCTCATGCTCTCCGCCGCCAAGGGCACGCGCCGCATGGAAGCCAAGGGCAAGCTGAGCCTCGACCCTGAGCACCGGCCCACGGGCCAGCTGAGTGCATCGGCGGCGGGCCTCGACGGTCTCCTCAGCAGCATCACGGGCAGCCGAAACACGGGCGCCCTGCTCGGCGCATTGCTCGGACAGGCTCCAAGTGCGGGCGGCAACAACGGGCAGCCGAAACTATCGCCTCTGCCTCCGCTGCGGATGGAGAACGGCCTGCTGGCGCTGGGGCCTTTCGTGGTGCCGAATGTGAAGCTGCAGCCGCTGTATTGAAAACAATCCGTCATGGCCGGGACGAGCCCGGCCATGACGTGAGTAAAAAGCTTCAGAGACTCACTTGTCTTCGCGCCGCCGTCCGAAATCGGGCTCGGGCGTTTCCTGACCCGACGAGATGATGCCGCGGCGGATCGCGCGGGTGCGGGTGAAGAGGTCGTGCAGCTTGTCGCCCTCGCCCCAGCGGATGGCGCGCGCGAGCAGCGCGATATCCTCGTTGAGGCGGCCCAGCATTTCGAGCACCGCTTCCTTGTTGTGCAGGAAGATATCGCGCCACATGGTGGGATCGGACGCGGCGATGCGGGTAAAATCGCGGAAGCCGCCAGCGGAGAACTTGATCACTTCGCCTTGCGTAACCGTCTCCAGATCCGCCGCCGTGCCCACGATGTTGTAGGCGATCAGATGCGGAACGTGGCTCGTGATGGCGAGCACCAGATCGTGATGCTGCGGCGTCATCACTTCCACATTCGAGCCCATGGCGGACCAGAATTCCTGCACGCGCTCGACCGCTGCGGGATCGGTGCCCTCCGGCGGCGTGAGAATGCACCAGCGGTTATGGAAGAGCGTGGAAAAGCCTGCATCGGGCCCCGAATGCTCCGTGCCCGCCACCGGATGCGCCGGCACGAAATGCACGCCCGCCGGCAGATGCGGCTGCACCTGCGCGACGACGGATGCCTTGACCGAACCCACGTCGGATATGATGCAGCCCGCTTTCAAGCCCGGCTTCATCGCCTGCGCCACCGCGCCGACAACGCCGACGGGCACGCACAGGATAACGAGATCCGCATCCTTCACGCTGGCGGCGACATCGGTGGTCGCCTCGTCGGCGATCCCCAATTCAAGCACGCGCTGTGTCACCACCTCGCTGGCATCGATGGCGACGATGGTGTGGGCAAGATTGAGATGCCGCGCGGCGCGCGCGATTGACGATCCGATCAGCCCGAGACCGACAAGGGCGATGCGCTCGAAGAGCGGCTTCTCATGAGGAGGACCGAGACGCTCAGGCATGGTGACCACTCAAAAAATCGCGCAGGGCATCGACGACGAGACGGTTCGCCTCCTCGCTGCCCACCGTCAGGCGCAGCGCCTGTGGCAGGCCATAGGCATCGATACGGCGCAGGATGAGACCGCGGCTCGACAGGAACGCATCCGCATCCTTCGAGGTCCTGCCAGCATCCTTCGGGAAATGAATCATCAGGAAGTTGCCGACGCTCGGCGTCACTTCTAAGCCGAGCGCTTCGATTTCCTTTGTCAGCCAAGCCAACCACTTTTCATTGTGCTCGACGGCCTTCGCCACATGCGCATCGTCCTGGATCGCGGCGATCCCGGCCGCGAGCGCCGGGCCGTTCATGTTGAACGGGCCGCGAATGCGGTTGACCGCATCGATGATGTGCGCGGGCCCGACCATCCAGCCGATGCGCAGATTCGCAAGGCCGTAGATCTTCGAGAAGGTGCGCGTCATCACCACGTTCTCGGTCGTAGCGACAAGCTCGAGGCCCGATTCATAATCGTTGCGGCGCACGTATTCCGCATAGGCCGCATCGAGCACCAGCACCACATGCGACGGCAAGCCCGCATGCAGGCGCTTCACCTCGTCGAATGGAATGTAGCTGCCGGTGGGGTTGTTCGGATTGGCGAGGAAAACGATCTTCGTCTTCTCCGTCACCCGCGCCAGGATCGCATCCACATCGGTGCGGTAATCCTTCTCGGGCGCCACCACCGGCACGCCGCCGGCGGCCAGCAGCGCGATGCGGTAGACGAGGAAGCCGTGCTCCGTGAAGATGCCCTCGTCGCCCGGCCCTACATAGGCATTCGTGATCAGCGACAACAGCTCGTCCGAGCCCGCGCCGCAGACGATGCGCTTGGGATCGAGCCCGTATTTGGCGGCAATCGCCTCGCGCAGTTTCGTGGCGGACCCGTCCGGATAAAGCTCGAGATGATCAAAGGAACGCACGGCCTCGATCGCCTTCGACGAGGGGCCGAGCGGCGTCTCGTTCGAGGAGAGCTTATGGATCTTCGCGACCCCTGCGGCTGCGCTCTTGCCGGGCACATAGGCCTCGATCTGCATCACGCCGGGACGGGGTTCGGGACGAGCGGACATGGACAAATTCCTGCAACAATAAACTTGGGATGGGGTCTGAAGGATCGGCCGTGAATTCATATTCACGGCCGATCCTTCAAGTTTTTGGTTCTGAGCATCTTTCCGCACAAAACCGGTTCCCGCTTTTGTGTCTGATGCTCTAGCGCAGCTTGATCTTTATTTCACGTGGAAACGTTCGGCATGGCTGCCGATCTCGACCAGCTGGACGAGGCTGGCGCCAGCCTCGGTGAGCTCCCGGTGAAGCCGCAAGGGCTCGATGGAGCCCGGAACGGCGATCATCTCGGACAAGCCCATACTGTCGGCGGCGCTCGCCACCACCTCGCCGCCCAAGCGGGCCAGAGCCTCGTTCGCGCCCCTGTGCCAGCGCTCGAACTGGGCCGCATAGAGCACCACGTCCCGCACGGCCGCATCGGTAAGGGGCTTGGAGATCACGAAGACCGGGGTTCCCGCCGGGTGGTCGGGCCGCTCGATGAAGGGCAGCCGCGCGATGATCTTCGGGCGGTGCTTTTCAGCCAGAGTGCGCCACCAGGCGCCGCTGGTGGCGCCCTGGTCGAGACGGAAGATGCCGAGATCGCCCTTCGAGCCCGCCACCGCCTCGATCACGGCCGCCGCGCTCGGATGAGTGATGTAGGGCACCGTGAAGCCGAAATGGAACCGGGCGGAGTCGCGCATGGGCGCATCCCCCGCCGAGATATCCGCGTGGACCGCATAGCTGGACTGCACATAGGTGAAGGTGCCGATGATCACCCGCCAGATACTCTCCACCGTATCGAGCGGCAGAAGCCCCTCGTGCCGCTCGGCGAGCGAGCGCATCATCGAGGCCTCGCGCCCGGGCCGGAAGGCCGAGCTGATGCCCGCGTCGGAGGCCTTCTTGGAGGCGATCAGCCGGTCGATGATGGTGCCGCGCTCCATGAGCAGCCGATGCATCGCCTCATCGATCCGGTCGATATCCTGGCGCAGCTCGGCAAGGGAGGGAACGGGCTTCTCGGTGGACATGGCGGCGATCCTTCAAACGGCAGGGTTTCTTTGACCCGTTTGAAGGCGCTTGTCATCCCCCAGCCCTGACGCAGCACGGCTGAGGCTGGCGCCTGTCCATGGCCCGTTGCGGTCGAGAGGCGGTTTCATCGAGCAGGTGGCGCGTGTGTTCCTCCCCCTTTGCGGGGAGGGTTAGGGTGGGGGTGGTCCGACGGGGTGAGACGAGGTTGAGAGGCTGGCACTGTTTCACCTCTCCTTGAGGGAGAGGTCGCCGCGCGTCAGCGCGGCGGGTGAGGGGTTACAAGCATCTCCGGAAAGGTCGAACCCTCTCACCCTCGCTGCGCTCGACCTCTCCCCACCGGGGAGAGGTGAAGCTGGTAGCGGCCTTTGGGATAGCTAGATGAAGCGCAGCACTCTGACTTTCCGCTCCCTCAATCCCTCCCCATCGCAAGTCGAGTGTTCCCGACTTGCGCAAGCCAAAACTGATCTCGGAAACATCAGAGATCAGGGGAGAGAAACACGCGGCGCAAAATCGGTCAGATGATGAGGAAGTCGGAGGCTGAGAGCGCAGCCTTGTTGGCGATCTTGATGATCTCGACCGGCTTGTACTTCGTGCCGTTGCCATCCGCATCGTAGTACACGACACCGCTCTTATAGGTCAGGAAATCGTCCTTGTCCGTGGCCTTGTTCTTCTTGAAGAAGTTCTTCTTCAAGGCACCCGGCGCAGACGGCGAGCCCTTACCGAGCTTCTTGAAGATGGCGTTGTCGAGCAGGATCTTATCCTCGCCCGGCTTGAAGTCGGTGATCGTGTCGAAGTTCACCTTCTTGTTCTGATTGGCCTTCGTCGTGCCTTTGCCGAGCGCGGAGTTGAATACGAAGTGGTCCGCGCCCGCTCCGCCTGTGAGCACATCGTTGCCGTAGCCGCCGTTCAAAGTGTCGTTGCCGCCCGCTCCTTTGAGCGCATCACGCCCTCGGGTGCCGTTCAACAGCAGCGGCTTGTCGGTGTCAGGCGTTGTCGGAGTTGTGGGTGCCGTCGGTTTGGAGCCGTCGACATCGGCAATCGTCGTCTTGCGACCGTTATGGACGATGTAGTCGATGCCCTTCTTATGCAGATCCAGACGCTCGGCATCCGTCAGGGCACCGCCGGCAATCGTCAGCGTTTCGCCGTCGGCAGGCTCCCCGTCGAGCATCTTTGCCACCGCCACGCTGTCGACAGCAATGGTCGTCCCGTCGCCGCCGTACGTAATCTTATTGAAACCGGCTATAGTGATTCCTCGAAGATCGATGGCATCGCCACCGATATGTAGTCGATCCCCTGATTGACCGCCGCCGTCGATCCTTGTCAGCTTCCTAATCTGGCTCGAGAACATGTGGATCGTATCGTTGTGGCTCGACCCCAGAATGACCTCGATGCCGTCGAACTTGCTGAGCCACGTAAAATCCGCATCAGCAAAGTCCGGATCGCCGCTGGACTTTATCTGCAGCGTATCGACGCCTTCGCCGCCATCGATTTCATCACCCCGGCTGATATGCCTGTTATCGATCTCGATGGTGTTATCGTCGGCATCGCCGAGGAACCGATCTGCGTTGAATATAGATGCGCTGTCACTATTCCCTTTGTCGTCGAGGATGGTCAGTCCGACAAAGAACCCCGGCGATGATTGAGCTGTCGAAAGATTGGTATAGGTAAGCGCCTTGATGAGTTTTTCGACGGCCGCTTTCAAATCCGCGATTTCAGCGGGCGTCGTCGCCGTGATGAAATTGAACCCTAAGAACTTGCCATCGTAGTCGCTCACCGTCCCGATTTTCTTTTCATCGATCCAGATCTCGCTTCCCGTGCTCAGGGTGGGAGTCGAGATCGCGACTTCGTTCGCCTTCAGCCGAATTCCAAAAGATGCATCCGCGTCAACGTCGATAAAGAGGTTGAGCGCCCTGACCGATGCGCCGGCGGCCAGCGTGATCTGCGCATCGCCATCCTTGTCCAGCAGAACTGGAGTTTGAACACCTCCCGCGACGGGCGGCGCGACAAAATAGTCGAAATGCAGCCCGGAGAGCTTGGTGCTATCGGTCACGGAAGTCGGGCTCATGATTATCTCCTCGGCCTGCCATGTCGCCTCCATCACTTGGAGAGCAGTCAATAATCTCTGCAATGTTATAATGATAAATGATTTAAAGATAAATTCAATCGGGCTAACAGCCTGCGCGACCTGGATAGCGCGCCTAGCCCAGATGCTGTTTCAGCGTCTCGCTTTTGCTTCCATCATTCTCCTTTCTAGGCGGGTCTTGCTTGGGGAAGATCAGGATATTCCACAAGGCCGGTGAGGATGTGGGAGCGTGCAAGAGCCGCAACGTTATGTTAACTCTTTGTTCTTAAAAATCGTCCTAAGCTTGGCTATGTGTCAGGCCAGCCCGATCCACCGAGGGGCGTGCTCGCGAGGCGTCGTGGTTGTGGGACCAGGCACGGTCCCGTGCCGGAGGCAACGCAGCCTCGTGCGACGGGAGACCCCGGCGAGAGGCCGGGTTCAGTGCTGGTCCGAGGCCGCCCGTGATCCAAGACGGTGTCCGCCTCGGGAAGTGCATGAGCCAGCCGCGCCGGTCCGCCTAAAAAAGCCGTGCGCGAAGGGCCGTCAGGTTCTTCACTCACCCCACACAGCGAGCCGGACCGTCCTTCGCGCGCCCTCGACCATCAAATCTCGCACGCCAAAAGGCTGCGAGGGCATTCCCGCTTGCTCTTTGAACCCAACCTCATTTTCCACGCCATCGCCCTCATCCTGAGAAAGCGCGTAGCGTTGTCTCGAAGGAGGTTCCAGAGGACACTGGACGATCCTTCGAGACGCCCATTGCATGGGCTCCTCAGGATGAGGGTTAGTGGGTTGCGACCGAAGAAATGGGGAGCAGGGACAACCCCGGCCATGACCATGAGCAACGTCATCCCGTACGATGAGAAGGGACGCTCGTGACCGCTCTCCTAGCAATGAGACCTCTTGTTCATTGACCTGCGAAGCACTCCGAATTACCGCTTGTTCGGAAAATCGAACGCATCCGCGAGAGCCATGACCTCCTCCCCGCTGACAACCGAAGCACGAAACCAGGCCGACGATCCGTCGAGCCTGGTCATGCATTTCGGCGCGGGCGAGCCGCTCATGATGGATTCCGGCGTTGCGCTCGCGCCCTGGCAGATTGCATACCAGACCTACGGCACGCTCAATGCCGACAAATCGAACGCGGTGCTGATCTGCCATGCACTGACCGGCGACCAGCATGTGGCGAATGACAACCCGGTGACGGGCAAGCCGGGCTGGTGGCTGACCATGGTCGGCCCCGGCAGGCCGGTGGATACGGACCGCTTCTTCGTGATCTGCGCCAACGTGACCGGCGGCTGCATGGGCACCACGGGCCCCGCCTCCACCGATCCGGGCACGGGCCAGCCCTATGCCCTGAACTTTCCCGTGGTGACGATCCGCGACATGGTGAACGCGCAGGCGGCGCTCATCGACCGGCTCGGCATCGAGAGCCTGTTCTGCGTCGTCGGCGGTTCCATGGGCGGCATGCAGGTGCTGCAATGGGCGGCCTCGTATCCGGAGCGGGTCTTCTCGGCGCTTCCCATCGCCGCCGCCGCGCGCCACTCGGCTCAGAACATTGCATTTCACGAGGTCGGCCGTCAGGCCGTGATGGCGGATCCCGACTGGCGTGGGGGCCGCTATCTCATGGAAGGCACGCGCCCCTCGAAAGGTCTCGCGGTCGCCCGCATGGGCGCGCACATCACCTATCTGTCGGAGATGGCCTTGCACCGGAAGTTCGGCCGCAATTTTCAGGACCGCATGGCGCCGACTTTTTCCTTCGACGCGGATTTCCAGATCGAGAGCTATCTGCGCTACCAGGGCATTTCCTTCGTCGAACGGTTCGACGCCAATTCCTATCTCTATGTCACCCGCGCGATGGATTATTTCGATCTGGCAGCCGAGCATGGCGGTTCGCTCGCCAAGGCGTTCAAGGGCTCGACAACCCGCTTCTGCGTGATCTCGTTCACCTCCGACTGGCTGTTCCCGACATCGGATTCTCGCGCCATCGTCCACGCGCTCAACGCGGCGGCTGCATCGGTGGGCTTCGTGGAGGTGGAAAGCGACAAGGGGCACGACGCCTTCCTGCTCGAAGAGCCGGAGATGTTCGCGGCGGCGCGCGGCTTCATCGATGCGGCCGCGCGCGTAAGAGGCATCGCATGACATCCGCTCTCTCGCTGCTTCCCGCCACCGATCTCGAGACCGGCCACCGCCTTGATTTCCTGCTCGTCACGGAGATGGTCGAGACCGGCTCCCGTGTGCTCGATGTGGGCTGCGGCGACGGCGATCTGCTCACCCTGCTGCGCGACCGCAAGGGCGTCGATGGGCGCGGCATCGAGATTTCCCGCGAGGGCGTGAATGCCTGTCTCGCGAAAGGCCTGCCTGTGATCCAGGGAGATGCGGATACGGACCTTGCCGATTACCCGGACGATGCCTTCGATTACGTGATCCTCTCGCAGACGATCCAGGCGACGCGCCAGCCCAGAGTCGTGCTGGAACATCTCCTGCGCATCGGCCGCCGGGCCATCGTTTCCTTCCCCAATTTCGGCCATTGGCGCGTGCGCGTCGATCTCGCGCTCAAAGGGCGGATGCCGGTGACCGACAACCTGCCCTATTCCTGGTACGACACGCCCAACATCCATTTCTGCACCATCCGCGATTTCGTGGAACTGTGCCGCGAAGTCGGCGCGCAGATGGAAAAGGCCGTCGCCCTCAACGCGGGCGGAAAACCCATGCAGGTGAGCCTGCCCTGGTGGGTCTGGAACCTGCTCGGCGACCAGGGCGTGTTTCTGCTCAAGCGGCGGTGAGGGGTTATTCCCCCGACGACATCGGGTGGAGATCACGCACCATGCTCTTCAGGCGCTCGTCCAATACGTGGGTATAGATCTGCGTCGTCGAGATGTCGGAATGGCCCAGAAGCTCCTGCACCACGCGCAGGTCGGCGCCGTTCTGCAAGAGATGGCTCGCGAAAGCATGGCGCAGGACGTGGGGGCTGATCTTGTCGGCCCGTAGACCTGCTCCAGCGGCGACAGTTTTCAGCTCACGGGCAAAAGCCTGACGGGTGAGATAGCCGCTCTCGCTATCGGCCGGGAAGAGCCAGGGGCCGGCCACCTTACCCCCCTCCTCCAGCAAGGCGAGGTAGGCCCGCGCCGCATCCCGCGCCGCATCCGTCAGGGGCACGAGGCGCTCCTTGCCCCCCTTGCCGCGGACCACCAGAAAACGATCCCGGGTCTTGGCCGCGCTGCGGGGCAGCGAGACGAGCTCGGAAACACGCAGGCCCGTCGCATAGAGGAGTTCCAGCAGGCAGGCCATGCGGGCGGCGCGCAGGCGTTCTCCGGGCGTGGCCTCTGGACGGGTGATGCTCTCATGGGCGACCTGGAGAAGCCGGTCGACCTGATCGATGGTAAGAACCTTCGGCAAGACCCGGCCGCGCTTGGGGGCAGAGACAGCCGCGGTCGGGTCGGCGGGGGCATAGCCTTCCACATACAAAAATTTGTGAAACTGGCGCACAGCCGAGAGCCGTCTGGCGGCGGAGGAGGCCTTCAGGCCCCGCTCCTCCAGGCTTGCCATGAAGCCTCGGATCGTGGTGGCAGCGGCGCTGTCGGGCTGCGTACCGGCCTCTTTTAGATATTCGAGATAATCATCGAGGTCGCGCCGGTAGGCGTCTAGCGTGTTTTTGGAGGCGCCGCGCTCGGCGGCGAGCATGTCGAGGAAAAGGCTGGCGTGGCGCGCGCCGCTCATGAAGACGAAGGCGTGCGATTGCTGGGAACCGGCACGGTGATTTCACGGGGATCGGGATGCACGAAGGTTGCGAGCGCAAACATCGCGGCGAAGCCAAGGCCAGCCAGAATGGCAACGACGAGGATGAACCGGAATAAGGTTGGCAAAGGAAGCCTCTTGAAGCGTCATAACGCTAGAACCATGCAAAAGCCACAAAGGCAAGTCCTTCCCCAGGGGAAATCCTCACCGAGGGGAAAGTCTCTGCCCCAGGGGAAAGTTCGCTGGGGGAGCGGAACAATAGCCTTGTGACAGGGCCTCGGCCCCGTGCTAGGACTGATGCATGAACAATATCAGCCGCTTCAATACGCTCGATGAAGCTGGCGAGCATGACACTGGAAGCCGGCGCGGACACCCCATCAGCCGCAAGCTCGGCGCGCGCTCCATCGTGCTCGTCGGGCTTATGGGCGCAGGAAAAAGCACCGTGGGCCGCAGGCTCGCGCAATCGCTCAAACTGCCGTTCCGCGATGCCGATCACGAGATCGAGGCCGCAGCGGGCATGACGATCCATGACATTTTCGCGATCCATGGCGAGGAGCATTTCCGGGACGGCGAACGCCGCGTGATCGCGCGGCTCCTCCAGGAAGGCCCGATGGTGCTGGCCACCGGCGGCGGCGCCTTCATGAACGAGGAAACCCGGCAGAATGTCGCCGAACACGGCGTCTCCATCTGGCTGAAGGCAGATCTCGACATTCTCATGCGCCGGGTGCGTAAACGGGACACGCGGCCCCTCCTGCGCAATCCCGACCCCGAGGGCACCATGCGCCGTCTGATGGAAATCCGCCATCCGGTCTATGCGCTGGCCAACCTGACCATCGACTCGCACGAGGCCCCGCACGACCGGGTCGTGGCCGACATCGTAAATGCCCTGAACGGCTGGTTCGAGAGGGAAGTACAGGGGACCGCCGAATGAGCGTTGCGCCATCCCGGGGAGAGACCTCCTCCCCGATCACCGTGCCGGTGCCGCTGGGCGACCGGGCCTATGACATCCTGGTCGGCCGCGGTCTCATCGAGACTGCCGGCGCACGGATCGCAAGCCTGAACGCCCGTGCCGCCGCCATCGTGACGGATGCCAATGTGGGGCCGCTCTATGCGCAGACCCTTGCGGCATCGCTGCAGGCGAATGGCCTGCGAGCCTCCGTGGTGACATTACCGGCGGGAGAGGCGACCAAGTCCTATGCGAGCCTGGAACAGGTCTGCGATGCGGTGCTCGAAGCCAAAATCGAGCGCGGAGATCTGGTGGTGGCGCTCGGCGGCGGCGTGATGGGCGATCTTGCGGGCTTCGCGGCCGCGGTGGTTCGCCGGGGCGTGCGCTTCGTGCAGGTGCCGACCACCCTGCTCTCGCAGGTGGATTCGTCCGTCGGCGGCAAGACCGGCATCAATTCGCGCCACGGCAAGAACCTCGTCGGCGCGTTCCACCAGCCAAGCCTCGTGCTGGCCGACACGGCCCTTCTCGACACGCTGCCCTTGCGAGAGATGCGCGCGGGCTATGCGGAGGTGGTGAAATACGGCCTCATCGACGATGCACGGTTCTTCGCCTGGTGTGAGACGAACTGGCAGGGCATCTTTTCAGGTGGCCCCGAGCGTGACGAGGCCGTGGCCCAGAGCTGCCGCGCCAAGGCTGCCGTGGTGGTGCGCGATGAGCACGAGAACGGCGATCGCGCGCTCCTCAATCTCGGTCACACCTTCGGCCATGCGCTGGAGCGCATCACCCGTTACGATTCCACGCGCCTCGTGCACGGCGAAGGCGTGGCCATCGGCCTTTGCCTCGCCTTCCGCTTCTCGGCCGCCCTGGGGCTCTGCCCGCAGGCGGAGGCCGAGCGGGTGGAGGCGCATCTCACCGAAGTCGGTCTTCCCACGCGGCTTGCCCATGTTCCGGGCGGCTTCGGCACGGTGGACGAACTGCTCGATGCCATGGCGCAGGACAAGAAGGTGAAGGGCGGCGCGCTCACCTTCATCCTAGTGCGAGCGATCGGGCAGAGCTTCATCGCGCCCGGCATCGAGGCCGGCAAGGTTCGCGCTTTCCTGCAGGATGAAATCGATACGTCACGGCCATGATTGACGAATCCTCTATTGGCGATCTCTGGATCGCAGGTCTGGTTGTCGTCTTCTGTCTTCTTCTCTCGTCCTTTTTCTCGGCGGGCGAAACGGCCTTCACCGGCGCATCCCGCGCCCGCATGCTGATGCTGGAGAAAAGCGGCAGCCACCGTGCGAAACTGGTGAACCGCATGCTCGAGATCCGCGAGCGCTTCATCGGTACAGTTCTGATCGGCAACAACATCGTCAATATCGGTGTCTCCGCCTTCGCCACGAGCGTGCTGGTGGCGATTTTCGGCGATGGCGGCGCATTGTATGCCACCGCCATCATGTCGGTTCTGGTGATCGTGTTTGCGGAGGTTCTGCCCAAGACCATCGCCATCTCTTCGCCGGATACCGTCTCGCTCTTTCTCGCCCGCCCCATGTCATGGGTGGTGGCGCTGATCGGCCCGCTCGCGATTGCCATCGAGACCTTAGTGCGGCTCATGCTGCGGCCCTTCGGTATTCACATCGGCGCGAACACGCCGATCCTCTCGGCCTCCGAGGAAATCCGCGGACAGGTCGATCTCCTGCACAAGGAAGGCGGCGTCGCGAAGGTGCAGCGCGACATGCTGGGCGGATTGCTCGATCTCGAGGACCTCACGGTCTCCGAGGTCATGGTTCACCGCACCAAGATGCGCACCATCAATGCGGATCTCTCCTCCGAGGAGATCGTGCGCGAGGTGCTCGCCTCGCCCTATACCCGCATGCCCCTGTGGCGCGAGAGCCAGGAGAACATCGTCGGGGTTCTCCACGCTAAGGATCTGCTGCGCGCGCTCGATGCGGTCGGCGGCGATGCGAGCAAGCTGAAGGTGGAAGCGATTGCGCTGGAAAGCTGGTTCGTGCCTGACACGACCTCGCTTCGCGACCAGCTCAAAGCCTTCCTCGCCAAGAAGACGCACTTCGCGCTTGTCGTCGACGAGTACGGCGAGGTGATGGGTCTCGTGACGCTCGAAGACATTCTCGAAGAGATCGTCGGCGATATCAAGGACGAGCACGATCTCTCCGTGCAGGGCGTGCGGCCCCAGCCGAACGGATCGGTGAACGTGGATGGGTCCGTGCCGGTGCGCGACCTCAACCGCGCCATGGACTGGAGGCTGCCCGACGAGGAGGCCACGACTATCGCAGGCCTCGTCATTCATGAAGCACAAGCGATCCCCGATACGGGCCAGATCTTCACCTTCTACAATTGCCGCTTCCAGGTGCTGCGCAAATCCCGCAACCGCATCACCGCGCTCAGGATCACGCCGCTCGGGCAGATGCGGGCTAAGGAAGAATAAGCTTCTAGACTCTGATGAAATCCAGGATCGCCTTGTTGACGATGGCCGGTTCTTCGAGATGCACGAAGTGCGTTCCGTTCTCGACCCAGACGACTTGCCCGTCGTCACACAAGGCGAGGCTGTCCTCGGCCAGACCTCGCTCGAGATAGAAGTCCTTCTTGCCCCAGATCACGAGCGTCGGCACCTTGATGCGCAGATTCTTGATCTCGGGCTTGCGCCGCAGGGCGCGGTACCAGTTGATCATGCCGCTGAGCGCACCGGGCATGCTCCAGGTTTTCTGATACCGGTCCAGATCGGCCTTTGAGAACGTGCCGGGTCTGCAACTGCGGATGAACAGCTGCCGCATCACGGCGAAATCCTTCATCCGAAACAGCGCCTCGGGCAGCCAGGGAATCTGGTAGAGACCCATATAGCTGCTGCGCAGCAGCTGCGTAGGGCTTTTGCGCCAATAGGACACCAAGATTTGCGGATGGAAGGAATTGATCGCCACGAAGCGCTCGATCCGATCGGGATAACGCGACGCGATCCACCACCCCACGAGGCCGCCGAAATCGTGGCCGATGAGCGTGAACTTCTTACGGCCATAGGTGTCGGCCAAGCCGATGATATCCGTTGCGAGCGTATCGAGATCATAGGCCTTGAGGCCGACAGGTTTCTCGCTGAGATTGTAGCCGCGCTGATCCGGAGCCACCACGCGAAAGCCCGCCGAAGTCAGCGCGCCGATCTGCCGCCGCCAGCCCCACCAGAAATCCCCGAAGCCATGCAGCAGAATAACAAGCGGCGCATGGGCGGGCCCTGACTGCACATCATGAAGCGTGACACCATTGATGTCGTGCGCCGCTGAGGAAGATTCCTCCGGCCAATCTTGCAGAGTCTTTTCGGGGACGATGGACGTCATGGAGTCTCGCTTCGGCGGAACTCTATGCATTCCACCGAAACGCTGCAAACAATTTTAAATCGAGTAGAACGACAATTCTTGAGAACGTCGCATCATTTCAAAAAAGAAAAATAATCTTCATTCAAAGCTGTCGATGTTCTCGAATAACTTCGTAAGATGCAGAAGTATGTCGAAACATTCTTCCATTTTTACTAATGCCATTATCGAGTGAAGCGACCTCACGCCTGCGCGGTGCTGATCTCCCGCACGACCTTGCGGGGCGCAGGCTCCTCGGACGCCATGAACTGCGCACGCGCCAGTTCGGCAAAGCGTCCGCCCTTGGCGACGAGTTCGTCGAAGGCACCGGATTCGATGACACGTCCCTGGTCGAACACGAGTATGCGATCCGCGTTGCGGATGGTTGCAAGCCGGTGCGCGATGACGAAAGTCGTGCGGCCGCGCATGACCTCATCGAGCGCCTTCTGAAGCTTCTGTTCCGTCGAGGCATCGAGAGCACTGGTCGCCTCGTCGAGGATCAGGATCGGCGGATTCTTGAGAAGCGCGCGTGCGATGGATAGACGCTGACGTTCGCCGCCGGACAGGGAGCGCCCGCGCTCGCCGATGACCGTATCGAGGCCTTCTGATTGACGGGTAATGAACTCGATGGCCTGCGCACGCTCCAAGGCCTCGATCATCTCCGCGTCCGTCGCATCGGGGCGCCCGACCTGCAGGTTCTCGCGGATGGTGCGGGCAAACAGCATCGGCTCCTGAAACACGACGCCGATGTTGCGGCGAAGCGAGGCAAGGGCTAGGTCGCGAATGTCGTCGCCATCGATGCGGATGCAGCCCGATTGCGGATCAAAAGCACGGTGCAAAAGGCCCAGGGTCGTGGACTTTCCCGACCCTGTGGAGCCGACGAGCGCCACGTTCTCACCCGGACGAACGCCGAAGGATACATCCTGCACGGCGGCGCGTTTGCCGTCATAGGAGAAGCTCACATTGTCGAACACGACTTCGCCGGTGAAGCGTTCGACGTTCTTGGCATTGGGACGGTCATGAACGGCGGGCGCCGTGTCGAGGATCTCGAAGAACTCGGCTAGCTTCGGCGCTTGCATGAAGAGTTGGTTGATGAAGCTCACTGCCTGCTCCAGCCGCCCGATCAGCATGGTCGCCATGCTCATGAACATGACGATCTCGCCGATGGTGGCGAGACCGCTGAGATGAAGCCAGGTGCCGAGCACGAAGATGGCCGTCACCGTGATCGTCGCGGATGCGCGGGAGGCGACGGAGGCGAGCGCCCACCATGACAGGACCGGGTTCTGCGCCTGCAGCAATTGCTGGATGATCGTGCGCAGAGACCGGCTCTCGGCCTCGATCCGTGTGAAGGACTGGATCACCGGCACATTGCCGAGTGCGTCGGAAGCGTGCTCCGCGAGGCTTGAATGATAGCGCTCGACCGATCCCTGCAGGGTCTCGGTTTTTCGCAGCACGATGGCCGTGAGTACCGTGAAGACGGCGACGAGCGCCACGAGCAGCAGGCCCAGGCGCCAGTTGAGGAATACGGTGAGCGGCAGAAGCACCACGAGGGCGATGAGGGCGGACAGATGCTCGCGGAAGAAGCCGAGCCAGAGCCACGACATGCCGCTCGATCCTTCGAGCATGACTTTCAGCACGCGGCCGGAATGAGTCGATGTGTGGAAGGCGAGCGGCAGTTCAAGCACGTGTTCGAAATAGTTCGCCACCACGGCGAGGCGGCGACGATGGGCCAGTCGATCCGCATGAAGCGCAACCAATGCGCCCGCACCGATGGAGAACAGCCCGAAGGCCACCCAGGCCAGGAGCAGCGGCGTCAGGGTCGAGAAAGTGACCGGAGCATTGCCGGGAATCTGGCCGCGGGTGAGCACGTCGATGATGCGACCGAACAGGATGGGCTCGGCGAAGGCCGAGATCGCCAACGCCACATTGGCCAGGGAAAGGATTGCGCCGATGCGAAGATCGGACCCCAGCTGGCCCAGAACGCGCACATAAAGCCTGATCAGCCACATGTGAATGACCTGCGAACTTGGCGAAGTTCGTCAGATGAACTCCGCTCCCGATAGGGAGTTGCGTAAACCCATTTGAACACGAAGCCAAGATCCATGCTCATGCGCCGCCTCATGCATCCGTGTGAACAGGCTTCTTGAACGACTTGCGCAGGCGGCCGATCCACCGGCGGTGGGAGCGATGCGTCTGGGGCGCACGCGGCTTTGCCAGAAGGATCGCGCCCTCCTCGGTCTTGCGGATATGAAGCGTGCGGGTATGGAATTCCTCAAGACCCGGCCGGTGGCCGATGGACATGACGCTCGCGCCCTTCAACTTATCGTCGAACAGGGCCAGCATGGAATTCTGGTTCTCCTCATCGAGAGCGGATGTCGCCTCATCCATGAACACCCAGCGCGGCTTGTGCAGGATCACGCGGGCGAAGGCCACGCGCTGCTGCTGGCCCAGCGACATGGTCTTGTCCCAACGCTCATACTTGTCGAGCATGTCCACGAACTCGCCCAGGCCACAGCGCTCAAGCGCCGAGCGGATATCCGCATCGTCGAACGTATTGGGCGCGGCGGGATAGCTGAGCGCCGCCCTGAGCGTACCCAAGGGCAGATAAGGGCGCTGCGGCAGAAACATCATCTGCTCCTGGGGAGGAATGCGGATGCGTCCCGAACCCCAGGGCCAGAGGGTTGAGATTGCCCGGAAGAGCGTGCTCTTGCCAGCACCTGACTCGCCCATGATCAGCACCCGCTCGCCGGGCTCGATCTCCGCCGTCGCATCCTCGATCAGGATGCTGCCGTCGCTAAGCGCAATAGACAGCCTCTCGAAGCTGAGCCATCCCTTCGGATGCGGTTGAATGTCGATCCGCCCGTTCTCTGCTGTGACCTCTTCCAAGTCGATGGCAGCCTGCCGGAATGTCGCCACACGCAAGACAGCCGAACGCCAATCCGCGATCTTGGGGAAATTGTCGACGAAATAGCGCAGAGCGGCTTGCACCTGATTAAAGGCGCCTACCACCATCATCATATCGCCGAACGAGAGACGACCGCTGAAATAGCCCGGCGCCGCGGCGAGGATCGGCACCACGATTGCCAACCAGCCGTAGCCCGAGGTGATCCAGGTCAGGCGCGCCAGCCCGCCGGACAGGCGGCGCGTGGCCTTGAGAACCTCCTCGACGAAGCCGTCGAGGCTGCGCCGCTCATCGGTCTCGCCCTTGTAGAGCGAGACGCTCTCGGCGCTCTCGTTCACACGCACCAGGGCGAAGCGCAGATCGGCCTCGCGCGCATAACGCAGCGTGTTGAGACGGATCATCGGACGGCCGACGAGCCAAGTGAGCCCGGAGCCGATGCCCGCATAGCCGAGCGCAACCCAGACCATGTATCCGGGGATGGAAACCTCGTCGCCGTTGAACATGAACGTCGTCGTGCCCGACAGTGTCCACAACACCCCCATGAAGCTGACGAGCAGGAGAAAAGCCTGGAGCATGCCTACGCCAAGCTCGGTCGACAGCTCCGAAAAGAGACGGCAATCCTCCTGCAAGCGCTGATCCGGCTGCCCGCTGGACTCGCCCATGAAGCCGAGCTGATAGGCGCGGTTGGGCTTGAGCCAGATATCGAGCAGTACATGCGTAAGGCGCTCCCTCAGGCGGATCTTGAGCCGTTCCTGCAGCCAGGTCTGCGCCACGACGAGACCGAGCAGGACGGCAACGATGACCAGAAAGACCAGAAGCTGATGGAAGAAGGCGGAGGTATCGCGGTTCTCCACCGCGTCGAAGAAGGCGCCGTTCCATTGGTTGAGCCGGATCTGGCCGACCATGTTGCCGATGAGAATGACGACGATGGCAATGCCCAGCCGGATCATGGGCCAGCCCTTGCGGTTCCGGAACATGTCCCGAAACAGCAGGAAAAGCTCCCGGCCAATGCTTGGCGCAGGCTCGGGGTGGATCTCAGGACCGTGATGCTCGGCCGCCTGATGAGCGGCGGCGATATCCGCTTCCTTCGCCAGGGTGTTGTCCTGCCCCGGACCAACATCATGGTCTGTGCCCGTCGCCGGCGGCGGGGGCATTTGTTTGCCCAGTTTAGGATCGAAATCCGGCATTGTACCCGACGCGTATTTCTCCAGCGCCGATCCTGACGCTCTGAGCTAAAGCGCTACGCTTCGGGTTCGGTTCCCTCTCACGCCCGGCGGGGCGCTTATGCCTCGCATCAGCGCTGGTCGGCTGCGACGACGAGGGCCCAATACACCTTGTACTTGGAATTCGGCGTATAGGCCGTGGCGATGCCGATCCGCGTGGCTGACCGGTCGAGCAGAACACGGTTGTGCTGCGGGCTCTCGCGCCAGCCGGAGAAGGCCTCAGCCAGGGTGTGGTAGCCGGCCGAGAGATTGGCGGCGGGGGCGGTGAAGCCCGCGGAGGACAGGCGCGCTTTCACCGCATCGGCGGAGCTTGGCCGGTCGGCGGACGCCATGGCCTGCGCCTCGGCTTCCGCCAGGGCTTGCAGGTCCGGGTCGATCGTGAGCGGGCCAAGGCCGTTGTTGCGGCGATAGGCGCCGATCATATCCCGCGCCATGGCCGCATCCACCACTGCACCGGAACGGGCCATGGAGGCATAGAAGCTCGGCGTCTGCGAACGGGTCTGGCGCTGCTCGGTCTGGCAGGCGGCGAGGGCAAGGGCACAAAGGCCGAAGATGGCAAGACGGATCATGCCGGCGACTTATCCTTGAGAAGGGTTAAGGTTTCATCCTCTTCCCCATCCTTTTTGGACGCATCGTCCTTTGGCTCCTCGACCTCCTCCGGCTCGGGAGCCGTTCCCGGAGGAACGCCGATGCCGGCCTTTCGCATCTCGCGGAAGATCTCGAAATAGAGATCGCTCGACACCCGGCCCGCCGCATCGATGTCATCCACGAAGCAGACGAGATCGAAGTCGATGGTGTTCTCGGTGACCTTCTTGAAGATCACGCGCGGGTTGGGCTCGCTCATGATCTCGCGATGCGCCAGGGCCGAGCGCTTCATGAGCTCCGCCATCAGGTCCGGATCGGTCGCGCGGGGGACAGGGATCGAAACGATCACCCGCCCGACGCGGTCGTTGCGGACGCGGTTGCGCACGATGCCTGAGATCAGGTTGGAGTTCGGCACGATCAGGGTCGAGCGGTCGAAGGTCTGAATCTCGGTCGAGCGCACATTGATCCGGCGCACATAGCCTTCGCCATCGCCGACAACGACGAGATCACCCACGCGGATGGGACGCTCCCACAGCAGGATGAGACCGGAGATGAAGTTGTTGACGATGGACTGCAGACCGAAACCGATACCCACAGAGAGAGCACCGGCCACGATGGTGATCCGCTCCAGGCTCAGGCCGAGATAGGTGAAGGCGATGACGCCCGCCGTGATGATGCCCACATATCCCGCCGCCGTGCGGATCGAGTTGCGCAGGCCTGCATCGAGATCGGTCGCCGGCAGGAAGGTATTGTCGAGCCACCGCTGGATGATGCGTGTGATGGTGAAGCCCGCGGTGAACAGCGCGGCCGCGATCAGCACCGACGACAGGGAGATGTTCAGATCGCCCACGCTGAAGCCGAAGAACAGCGCCCGAAGCGAGCCGGTGACATCGGTCGAATCGATGCCCCAGGGCAGCAGGATCAGGAGAAGGGCGATAATGATCAGCGCGAGGCGTACGACGCCGCTCGCCAAAACGCCGATCTGCTCCAGGGAGCGGCGACGGATTCCCGTATTGGCCTGCAATGTCGTGGACAAGCGGCTCTGCGTGCGCAGGGACCCGCCGATGAATTCATCGGCAAGCGCGATGCCCAGGATCAGCAGTGCGATGATGATCGAGATTCCGACCGCCTGTTCGACGACGAAGGACGCCAGGGCCGTATAGCCGCCAAGGACACTGCCGACGATCACGGCCACGATGAACCAGCCGAGGCTGCGAACGGGACCGCCGATATCGACTTCCTGTGCCACATAGGGGCCGAGGCAGGCCTCGTCCTGGTTCGCGCGGGCCGCGAACCGGCGCAGCAATTCCCCGAAGATAATTGCCGCCGCCAGTGCGAAAACCGCACGGGTGATCACCGTGATGGGGAGCGCGGCAGCGATGGCCGTATTGAACGATTCGATGACCTTGCCGATGACATTGATGGTTGCCAGCGTGACGGCAAAGCTCATGATCCGCGTGGCGGAAACATCGCGGATCGCGATGAGGCGCCACGACGTGTGGTCGGGTGCGAGAATGGCATCGATGAGCGCGCGCACGAAGGCGATGAAGGCTAATCCGCGCAAGATCGCCGCTATCACCTGCTCCAGGCGGGGCGGGACAATATCGGCGGAATCGAAGGCCACCCATACGATCCAGCTGCCGGCGATGGCCGGGCCCGCGCTGAGAACCAGAACACCGACCGCCGCGAGAAGCTTATTGCGACGCAAGGGGTCCGTAATCGCCGGATCGCGCCGCACGAGGCGCGGTGCGAGCGAGCGCCGGCCGACATAAAGCGCAATGGCGATTCCTACCGCCAAGCCCAGCATCAGCAGGACGCCGAGGCTCATGCTGCGCCCCGCCTGATCGAGAGCGTCGGAGAACACGATGCGCTGTGCCCGCAGCTCGCGCGGGATCGCCTGAACGACATTCATCCAGAGACTGGGGCTGAAAATTCCATCGCTCTGCTCGAACAGGGCGCGGGTGAAGCCCGCCCGGCGCAGGTCGCCGATCTGGGCGCTGAGCTGCTCGGCCTGGACCAGCAGTGCACGTCCGAGGCGCTGAGTTTCATCGAGTTCCGCAACCGCCGCTTCGCGCTCGGCCCGGTCGCGGGCCACATCGGGGCTTTCCTCAGGCTGGCCGCTGGCAGGCTTGGGACCAAGTTGCGACAAGCGCTGGCGACTAGCTTCGAGACGCGGCGTCTGCTCGTCGATGACGGTACGGATATCGGCGATTACCGGCTCGATCTGGAGGCGAAGGTTCTGGAGATCGACATCCGACAGGGTGCGCCCCTGCAAAGCCAGTTCCTTCTGGTCGAGATCGGCCTTGTAGCCATCGAGCTTGGCGCGGGCGGCTTTCGTCTCGGCGGATACGGTCGCGGCGGGGGGAGCGGCAGGCGTCCCGGCCTGAGGCTTGGATGCTGCGGGCTGGGGCTGCGCCTGTGTTTGCGGCGCCGGGGCGGGCTGTGCCTGCTGCGCCCAACCGATACTCACCAACCCAGTGCCTGCAGATCCAAGGCCGCAAACGAGGATCACGGCTCCCAGGAGCCGCTTCATTCCGATACTCTTCATTCAGTCTGCCTTATCGCATTCCCTTGCGGGCCGGTTCTTCGCGAATCAATACGGCGAAAACTCGCCTTCAGGCCGACGGAGTGCAACAAAAAAGCCTGGAAGGGCGGAAATACCCTTCCAGGCTCATGGATTTATGGCCGGTTACCGGTTCGGCGTGGGATTCGCGGAGGGCTGGGCGCCCGGCGCCGGATAGGCCGGGTTCTCCGGCTTCGTGCGGTTGCCGGGATTGGCGTTGGTAGAACCGGTCGTGGAACCCGTGGTCGCCTCGCGGGCGGTATTGGTGCCCGGATCATCGGGCGAGGTCGAACCGACCCAGATTAGATAGCCGGTGATCGCAACCGCAACCAGCAGCAGCGAGCCGATCAGGACGCCCAGAACCGGGCGGCCGGGAGGCGCTTGGCGGGCGCGGTCGTCAGGAACTTGTTGAACCATCTCAAGCCTCTTTGAAATCTTGGTTTATCGGGGCGAGCGGGAGGCTCGGCATTATCAGGGCAACGCCCGATGGAAGAGGCGGTTCCTGCCAAGCCTGGGCCAATCACGAGGGCAGGCACCTCGGAGAGAGGCTTTCGATACATGGGATCAAATGCTGCATTTCGCCGTTGTTCGAAACGGGCCACTAATCAGTGTCAGGGGACGAGGGGCCGATGGATCGGACAAAGTTCGGAATCACCCAGCATTCCGCAACGGGCTCTGACTCATCCCTTCCGCCCGCAGCCATTTTTTCGCCGCTTTGGGTGCCCTTGGGTAATCTCTGATTCAAGGAGACGTCATGCAGGACAATCGCATCAATCTGGATGGGACTTGGGAATTTTTGCATGTGGCCGACGACCGCCTGTCCGGCCCTGCCGAAGTTCGCCAGATTACGGTGCCAAGTCCCTGGCAGGCCCAATTCTCCGACCTGCGCATGCGGGCGGGGATTGGCATCTATCGCAGGACGATCGAGATCGACGAAGCGTGGCTGCACGACAGCGTCTGGATCCGGTTCGGCGCAGCCTTTCACAACACCAAGGTCTTCATCAATGACGAGGTCGTGGGAAACAACGAGGGCGGATTTCTGCCCTTCTCCTTCGATGTGACCGCGCACCTGAAGCCCGGCCCCAACGAGATCAAGGTCCGGGTCGATTCCCCGACCGATAACCCTGCCGAGTTCCCGGATTCCCCCTTTGCTGAAATCCCCTTCGGCAAACAAAGCTGGTACGGCCCGCTTTCCGGCATCTGGCAGTCGGTGTATTTCGAGCGTCGCATTCCCGACCACATGACCCGCGTACGCCTCGTCCCCAGTCTCGCGACGGGACAGGTGACGTCCGGTGTGTTCTTCGCGCGTCCCCTCGCCGACGCCACCCAGATCCGCATCGTAGTGACCGACCCTTCGGGCGAGGTCGTGCTTGACGAGATGCATGAGACGCAGATCGGCGTCACCAGCATGCCGTTCGAGTTCAAGGTCGCCGACGTCAAAGCCTGGTCGCCGGATCATCCGAACCTCTACCGCGTGCGCCTGACCTTCATGCGCAACGGCGAGGTGAAAGACGAGATCGCGGAAAATTTCGGCTTCCGCACTATCGAGGCGCGTAACGGCAAGTTCTACCTCAATGGCGAGCCGCTCTATCTTCGCTCCGCCCTCGATCAAGATTACTACCCGGACACGATCTGCACCGTGCCCTCAATAGAGTTTCTGGAAGATCAGTTCCGCAAGACCAAGGAACTCGGCCTCAACTGCCTGCGCTGCCACATCAAGGCGGCCGATCCGCGCTATTACGAGGTGGCCGACCGGATGGGCGTGCTCATCTGGACGGAACTGCCCAATGGCGGCATGGCCACCGATCGCTCGCGCGGGCGCAAGGAGAAACTGCTCAAGGGCATCGTCGATCGCGACGGCAATCATCCGTCCATCATCATCTGGACGATCATCAACGAAAACTGGGGCGTCGATCTCGTCAACGACGCGGATCACCGCGATTGGCTCAAGCGCACCTTCGCGTGGCTCAAGGCCTATGATCCGACCCGCCTCGTCGTCGACAACTCTCCGCTTGCTCCAAGCTTCCACGTGGAATCCGACATCGCGGATTATCACTTCTACGCCGCCTATCCCGACCATCGTGCGCAGTGGGACCAGTTCGTGGACGAACTCTCGAACCGCGCGTCCTGGCTCTACTCGCCGCATGGCGACGCGGTGATCACCGGACGCGAGCCGCTCATGTGCTCGGAATTCGGCAATTGGGGCCTGCCCTATCCTAAGGATCTGCGCGACGCCAATGGCGAGGAGCCGTGGTGGTTCGAAACCGGGCACGATTGGGGCGAAGGCGTCATGTATGCCCATGGCGTCGAGAACCGCTTCTCGGATTGGAGCATGGACCGCGTGTTCGGCGATCTGCGCCGCTTCGTGACCGCGGCTCAGTGGCAGCAGTTCCGCGCTCTCAAGTATGAAATCGAGGCGATGCGCCGGAAGCCCAACCTCGCCGGCTACGTGATCACCGAGCTGCATGATTGTCACTGGGAGTCGAACGGCCTTCTCGACATGCGCCGCAATCCGCGCGTGTTCCATGAACTGTTCCCGATCGTGAACGCGGATACGGTGATCGTTCCGAAATGGGAGCGGGCCTCCTACTGGTCCGGCGAGACGGCCAGCCTGGGACTGGCTTTGTCCCATGGCGCCGGTCCCGTGATCGAGGATTGCCGGCTCGAGGTCAGCATCGGCAACGAGATGCAGCAGATTTCGCTGCCGCATCTCGAGGCGCCGGATGTGCTCGATCTCGGTCAGGTGGAACTGCAGCTGCCCGAACTGGACGAGCCATCCCTACGGCGCATCAGCCTCGATCTGCGTGCGTCCGACGGCCGCCTGATCTCTCATAACCATCACGACATCGCCATTCATCCCAAGCGCGTGAAGCCCGTGCACACCGGCGAACTGGTATGGTCGCCGGACGAGGACATTCGCGAGCACTTCGGGGCGCTCGGCTACACCCTCGCCCGCGCCTTCGAGGAATCGACCCTCATCGTCTCCCGCACGCACAACAAGGCGATTGCCGACCATGTGCGCGCCGGCGCCAAGCTGCTGCTGCTGCCGGAAGAGGACATGACGCTCTACCCGTTCTTCCCGCACTGGCAGGCCGTGCGCGTGCAGAGCCGCAACGGCACGCTCTGGTCCGGCGATTGGGCATCCTCGTTCGGTTGGCTGCGGCGCTCGGGCCACTTCGCCCGCTTCCCGTCAGGCCCGCTTCTCGACGAGACCATGGATCGGGTTCTGCCGGAATTTATCATCGCGGGCTGCAACCTGCTCGACTTCCAGGCCCGCGTTTTCGCAGGACTTGTCGTCGGCTGGATTCACAAGCCGGTGGCGCTCGGAGTCGAGCGTTCCTACGGTCGCGGCCGGATGGTCGCCTCGACCTTGCGTCTCATGCGTGATGCGCCGCTGGCCGACCCCACGGCCACCATGCTGACAGATGCACTCGTGGAGCTTGCCGTCGAATCTCGCACTGCACGTCTTGAAGAGGCCGTGCGGGCTGCGGAGGCGGCTGCGTAAAAGGAAGAAACAATCTCTTCCAAAGATAAAGCGGCGCGATCCCTCGCGCCGCTTTTTATTGAACTCTGAGACTGCTATTCCGCCGCCACCTTCATAGCGTCTGCCGACCACTCCTGCTCGCAATCATGGAAGTAACGATCGAGGGCGCTTTCAAGCGTTGGCATCAGAATGCCGCGCTCAGTGGAGAGCCTCGTACTGAGAACCGGGAGATCGCCGGCATTCGTGACGTTCTCGGGATCGAACCCCGCACGCGTGGCCACCTCAGCAGCTAGATCACGCCATGACATCCCGCCGCCATTGGCCATATGCCAGATGCCCGTGCCCCCATCGATCAGAAGATCGAGTGAGGCGTGCACAAGGTCCGGCACGTAGGTTGGCGAAACGACATCAAGGCTTGCCTTGACGCCATCGCCTTTGCTCAGCGTGTTTAAGACCGACCAGATAAAGTTGTAACGATCCCAAGGCCCAAAGAAGGCGCTCGTCCGAAGGATCAGCGCTTTGTCGTAGGCCGCCATCACGCGGCGCTCCGCTTCGGCCTTGCTAGCTCCATAGACGGTGGTCGGATTGACCGCGTCGCTCTCCACGTAAGGTCTGCCGAGCTTGCCGTCGAAGACGAGATCGGACGAGAAAGTTATGAGAGGAATGCCGAGATCGGCGCAAGCTTTTGCGAGCAGCTCGGCACCAATGGCGTTTTCGCGAAAGCAGGTCTGCGCATCGTTCTCGGCCTCCGCCACCCGCACATAGCCCGCCGTGTTGATGACGGCCCAGGGTTTATGGCATTCCAGAGCAGTCTTGACGCTTGCAGTGTTAGCAACATCCATATCCTGCCGCGAGAGCAGAACATGGTTGAGGCCGCGCAAGTCGCAGATACGGGAATAGGCACGCCCCAAGGTCCCGGCCGCACCCGTGATAAGGAGCTGACGTGGCTCATCGGAAAGCCAGCAATTTTTCGACATCTTCGCAGGCGGCTTATAGAAGCGGATATCCCGCTTCCACCACCCTGCCCTGTCGAGCACCGGATGATCGAAGCGGCCGGTTTTTGCGAGCGCTTCGGATGCATGGGCAAGAGCCGTGCGCCGTGGCTCCGGCGCCCGCACATCGAAGGGACCTGGCTCATAAAACCCGCTGCGGCGGGTGAGAAGGCTGTTCCAGTCTACAGCGCCGAAGAGCGACCAGACGGTTACGGCACGAATATCTGCGCCTTCGTCGCGGAGCGTATTGGCGCCATCCCACACCTCCATCAGCCAACGCAACTGGTCGTCGCGTGAGCTTCCGTGATGAGCCTCGGTAACGGCGATCGGGCGCTTATAGCGCTCCCATACCTCACGAAGGCGAGCAACAGGGCCAAGATCATCGGCCGATAATGGCATACGAACCGCCTCGGCATCGGCATAGCGATGGCGTCCGTTCCCGCCCCAATGATGCTCGGGATAACGGGCGAGACGCTCATCCAGATAGCGTTCGCTCGTCAGGTAATGATTGATCCCGATGATGTCGGGAGCAGCGTCGCCCTGAAGGAGGAACTCGAGATCGGATTGGCTCACACCGTTGGCAAGGAGGATCGACCACCAGGAATGATCGTGGTCGACCATGCCGCAAAGGAGATCGAAGCCCAGAAAGCGCCGCTGGTTCTCATGCTCGGCCTGATAGGCCAAGGCAGGCGTGGAGAAGGTTTTGCCCATGTCATCCGTCTGCACGAGCTGAGCATCCGGACGGACCTTACGGATAGCGCGCATCGCGAGAACAGTCGCCTTGCACTCGCTCACGAGGGTCTTCAGAAATGTCTCATAACTGGTGCCATGCGGATACCAGTGGCCGTAAAGACCGGAGAAGCGCGCTGTCGTTAGGGGCTCGTTGACAGGGGTGTAAAGATCAAGGTGGGGATAGCGCTCGGCAACTTTCGCCGCATGGCGGGCAAGGAGTTCAGGCCAAGCGGGATCGAGCATATGGGTATAGCGTGGACCACTGCCGTGGTGGCATAATCCCGCAATCGCTCGAATTCCAAGTTCCTGAAGCCGGGCAAGACGTTCATCATGCCAAGAGAAGTTCGCCTGATCCGGATGCTCGGGAGAGATGGTCTCCCAGAGCACCGGATGGCGTAAGGTGCGAATTCCAAGTTCAGCAATCCGATCGAGATCCTCAATACGCTCGCTGTACCCGGTTTCCGCGCTTTGGTCGCGGTACTCGTCACCAACCCGCGCGACGGTGCATTCGATACCGCCCCAAAGCTCCAAAGGTCTTCTCATCAATTCGCTCCGGGCTTTCCTGTTCCGAGATATCAAAACGATGGGCAGCACGGATTGTTCGACAATAATTCCATCATGATATCGCGGCGGACGATGAGGGCATGACCTTGACGGTCGAAGTGTCCGCATCGACTGGGAGCGACTCGTTGATACGCCGGAACGTGGCGAGGGCCTGACCGACGATCTGGTCCATGTTGTAGTAGCGGTAGGTTGCAAGGCGTCCGACGAACCACACATCCGGTGTCGCCAACGCCAGCCGCTCGTACTTCTTGAACAGCTCCTGATTTTCCGCCTTCGGGATCGGGTAATAAGGATCGCCTTCAGCCGACGGATATTCATAGGTCAGCGCCGTCTTGGCATGTTCCTGACCGGTCAGGTGCTTGTACTCCGTGACGCGGGTGTAGCCTTCCGTCTGCGGGTAGTTCACGACGCCCACCGATTGATGCCAGGGCTTGTCGAGGGTCACATGCTCGAAACGCAGCGACCGGTAAGGCAGCCTGCCGAACTGGAAATTGAAGTATTCGTCGATGGGTCCGCTATAGATGACGCGGCGGTGCGGGACGATGTTCTTCACGTCCTCATATTCGGTCTGCGTCATCACATGAATGTTGGGATGGCTAACCATCTTCTCGAACATACGTGTATAGCCGTGCTTCGGCATGAACTGGAATTCATCCGTGAAGTAGCGGTCATCCTGGTTCGTGCGGGTCGGCACGCGGGATGTCACGGATTTATCGAGTTCGGAAGGATCTAGGCCCCACTGCTTGCGGGTATAGCCTCGGAAGAACTTTTCGTAGAGTTCGCGTCCGACGACGGAGATCACCACGTCTTCCGACGTCTTGATCTCCTCGACCGTCTCGGCCCGCTCGGCGAACCAATCCTTCAACTGCTCGGAGGTCAGGTTGAGTCCGTAGAGCTTGTTGACCGTATCGAGATTGATCGGGATCGGCACCTGCATGCCGTCCACTTCCGCCAGCACACGATGTTCGTACGGGCGCCACTCGGTGAAGCGCGAGAGATGGTCGAAGATCTGTTTCGAATTGGTGTGGAAGATATGCGGACCGTATTGATGGATCAGAAGCCCGTTATCGTCGTAGCGGTCATAGGCATTTCCGCCGATATGGCTCCGCCGGTCGATA
Organism: Microvirga sp. P5_D2; assembly: GCF_054049475.1. Lineage (NCBI taxonomy): Bacteria > Pseudomonadati > Pseudomonadota > Alphaproteobacteria > Hyphomicrobiales > Methylobacteriaceae > Microvirga > Microvirga sp. P5_D2. The sequence continues at coordinate 119,918 of NZ_JBFUMH010000002.1, forward strand.
AGCAGAACTCGCTCGTTCCGCTCGGTTGCAAGACGTTCGGCAAGCACGCTGCCCGCAAAGCCAGCGCCGACAATCAGCCAATCATACATTCGATCACTCCGCAGGCGTGGTGGCATAAATGGGAAGGGAGGGAGCGGTACGATCCGTAGTCACCTCTCCGGAGACATCCTGCATGAGGTTATGCATGGCGGCCCAGGTTTTATCCCAGGAGCCTTGCGCCAAATGCCGATCGACCTTGGCAAGCCACGCTTCCTTCGGACGCGCGAGGATCATCTCGACCTTGGCGACGACTTCCTCGGCATTCCGCGCGATTTCCACGAGGCCCTTTTCGCCATAAGGCTTCACCACATCAGTAATGGCTGTGGAGACAACGGGAACACCGGCTGCGAGGAATTCCGGCGTCTTGGTAGGGCTGATGAACTTCGTGGCTTCGTTGAGCGCGAAATTCATGAAGCCCACGTTCCAGCTCGATAGGTACCGGGGCAGATCGTTGTAGGACTTTCCGCCCAGCCAATGGATGTTGGCCCGTTGCGGCAAGGTCGCCGGATCGATCTTCACGACTGGTCCGATCATCACGAACTGCCAATCGGGGCGCAGATCGGCCGCCTGCGCCAGCAGATCGATATCCATGCGCTCGTCGACGACTCCGAAGAAGCCGAGACGCGGATGCGGAATGTGCGCTTGGTCTTCGGGATCCTGCTGGGATGAGCGGGCCTGCGAGAAGTGGTTGAAGTCGATGGAGGACGGGAAACCGTGAACGCTGCGGTGGCGGCTCTTCTTGGCTTCATAAAGGCTCATGCCGCCGGTGAAGACAAGATCGCAGCGCGAGAACAGCGCATTCTCGAGATCGAGCAGCTGCTGCGAGGCTCCACGGAAGAGCGAAAGCTCATCCATATTGTCATAGACGCAAAGATCGCATTCGAAATCGCTGGTGAACGCCATCGCCATCGGCGTGTAGTACCAGAACACACGAGAGCGCGTGGATTCGCGACCGATCAGGCCTTCGATCAAATCATGCTGCTCGGCAATGACATCTTCATGCGCCATGCCTTCCGGCAGCATGGGAACGGCAATCGTGACACCCTGCGGGCGGTTACTCACGTCCATATGAGGCTGGATATCAGCCTTGAAGATCGGTTCTTCGATAATCAGCACATCGTAATGCTTGGCCGCGCGACTGAGCAGATGCTGCGGGCGTTGCCAGACGAAATCCCATCGGAGGTGAGAAAAACAAACGAGGAGAGGCTTTTCGGCATTGGCCTTGAGAGACGAACGAAGGACATGCGGCTGCGTTGTCAAACGCTCATGCATAGCGCGATCCTCAAACAGAGATGTGTTGTCACGATCGGACGGAAAATCACGGTCCGGGGCGAATAATGTGATGACGTTTATGAAGCGCACCAGCGAAGGGTCGCGGTCGCAATCGTCTAATCAACGCAGAAGGTGCAATTTGGTTCCATCTGCATTCATGTTCGTGAACAACTATTCATGGTGAGAACGGCTATCACTTCTTCTCCAACAGCAACGTTCCCTGCTTTTGGATGAACGACTTCGCCTTTTCGGCGATCATCGCAAGAACCCATGGAAGCTGCAATTCCACGCGCACCTGATCTTCCATGACATCGAGGTGGCCGCTGACGTTCTGCCCCATCGCGCCGACGCGAAAATCCATTCGGTCGCCTGCCCATGTTTCGTTGATCGAGGCAACCTTGTCGCCGAACTGGGATTTCAGCCCGCTGAGACCGCCCTGAAGCCTGCGCACGGCTTCAGCCTTGCCAAGGTTGTGGGGAATGGAAACAACGAGGGGTTTGGACATATCGGGGCTCCGCTTCTCACACGACAAGCGAGGCAGTGCCGATCAGGTTCCGTTGCTAGAGCATTTCCACTTTGATTGCGCGAACCACGAGCGTTTCCTGCCGGAAGCGTCGCTCCAGCTCCGCGCGGTAGTTTTCCCACCACGTGTGGTCGATCTCTCGCGACATCACTTCGAACACGACGATATCGTCATGCGACGTGTGGCCGCCTTCCTTCCACATGCCATGAGCCGGCGCGCGGGTGAAACTCGTGATTCCGCCGAAGCGCTCGGAGAGCTCCGTGCGTACGCGTCCATATTCGGCGCCATCGAAGCGCCGTCCGGCATTGTCCGTCAACGGAAGAAGGATTTGCACAAGATGCATCGCCTCGGCCCTGAAGATCACCCATCGGAAGAAAATGAGATAGTTCAGGCCGCGCAAAAGGCGAGAGCAAGTTCTTTAGGCCATCAAGGCAGCGAAGAGATCCTGATCGGATTCCGGAAGATCTTCGACCCAGTCGCGGCTCGATGGCTTGGACACGCGCCATGAATGATTCGTCGAAGCCTGGAAGGCCTCAGACGGCCGAAGACGGCGGCGTGTCCCATCGGGCCGCATCTCATCGATCACGACGAAGCCGAAGATCGTGAGCCGCGTCGCCATGTCCTTGCTGGCGCGGTCGTCCGCCGCAATCGGTAAGGAGCCTGCAGCATAGACAGCGTCCATGAGGCTCTTCTGATCACGGCGCGGACTGGCCGACGAGCGCGCGCCCGGAAAGCGGATAACGTTCGTCGGCAAAGACGATGTCGATTCCATGTAAGCAACCCTTGGTCCCGAATCGGGGTCAAGAATCGCCGCAAGGAATTAAGAAGCGCCTAATTGGCGCTCCAAAGCTCAATCCAGCCGATGCAGGGACACATAGCCCGTGCCTGTGGAGGTCAACCCCAAGGTCTGGGCAGGGCCCTTGGCTAGGTCGATGATACGCTGGTGGGCGAAGGGGCCGCGGTCGTTCACGCGAACGACCACCGAACGGCCATTGGTCTCGTTGACGACCCGCAGGCGGGTGCCGAAGGGCAACGAACGGTGCGCCGCCGTCATGTCGCTGGAGTCGAAGCGCTCGCCGCTGGCGGTCTTGCGGCCGTGGAATCCAGGCCCATACCATGATGCCGTGCCGCGCTGGAATTCCTTACCCAGACTGGCTTGTGAGATCGATCCCGTCGTGTTGGGATCGTTGGATGCAGTAGTATTGCATGCAGCAATGAACAGAAGAGGCGTCATTGCGCACACGCGGGTGAGTATGTTTTTCAAGGACAGTCTCCCCTTGCGTTATAGTTGCAAGTGAAGCTGATCTTTAAAAAGGCAAGAATAAGGCGCTGAGATTTTTTGTTGGCAAAATCATCCTTTTGGGCCTGTGGATTGTTATAGATATAGCCTGATCGAAACTTAGTTACTTATATAATAGCCTGGATAGGGTTGCCTTTTTCGTAAAGGAATTCTTCAGAATTAAAGGCTTTTCGGGGCCTCGCCTCTGGCCGTCGAGGAGCGATGTCCTACTTGGCTTCTCCTGGCCGGAACGGATGTGCCGGCAATGCGTGAGGGTTGCCGGTTCATGTCGAATGCCTCCCCATCGTCGCGGGTCGCGATTGTCGGTGCCGGCCCGGGCGGTCTTGCCGCTGCGATGCTGCTGGCCCGCGAAGGCATTCCCGTCACCATTTTCGAGCGCGAATCCGCAATGGGCGGCCGCACGCGCACCATTCATGCGCCGGGCGGATACAAATTCGATATCGGCCCCACCTTCTTCCTGTATCCGCGCGTCTTGAAAGACATCTTCGAATCCTGCGGCGAGCGGCTGGAGGATCATGTCGAACTCAAGCGTCTCGATCCGCAATACCATCTCGTCTTCGAAGGCGGCGGCGAGATCCGCGCCACGGGCGACCTGCCTCGCCTCGAACAGGAGATCGCCCGTCTCGCACCCACCGATGCGCGCAACGTGCGGCGCTTCCTCGACGATAATCGCGGCAAACTCGAAGCCTTTCGCCCGGTGTTGGAACAGGACTTCTCGAGCCCCGCCGATCTCGTGTCTCCCGCGATGCTGGCGGCGCTTCCAAAGCTGCGGCCGTTCTCGAATGTGGATGCGGATCTCAAGCGCTATTTCGCCGATCCGCGCGTGCGCCTCGCCTTCTCGTTCCAGACGAAATATCTCGGCATGTCGCCGTTCCAGTGCCCGAGCCTGTTCACGATTCTCTCGTTCCTCGAATACGAGCACGGCGTCTATCATCCCATCGGCGGCTGCGGCGCGGTGTCGGACGCCATGGCGAATGTCGCGCGCAAGATGGGCGTGGAGATCCGCCTCGATACACCTGTCGACCGCATTCTCTACGAGAACGGAGAAGCCGTTGGCCTTGAAGCAGGAAGCGAACGGCATGCCGCGGGCGCCGTGGTGGTGAACGGCGATTTCGGCCACGCCATGCGCCATCTCGTGCCGGAGGAGATGCGGCCGCGCTGGAAGAATAAAAAGCTCGATCGCGCGAAAATATCCTGCTCGACTTTCATGCTATATCTCGGCATCGAGGGCATTGTCGGCGATCTGGCGCATCACACGATCCTGCTGGCACGCGACTATCAGCGCAACATTCGCGAGATCACTGAAGGCATTCTCTCCGAAGAGCCGTCCGTTTACATTCAGCACGCCGGCGCGACCGATCCGTCCCTTGCGCCGAAGGGACATACGAGCCTCTACGTGCTTGTGCCCGTGCCGAACCTGCGATGCGGYATCGACTGGCAGCGCGAGGCTCCGCGCTACCGCAAACTGGCGCTGGAGCGGCTGAAGCTTCTAGGCCTGCACGACATCGAAGAGCGGATTCGTTTCGAGCGCGTGGTCACGCCGCGCGGCTGGCAGGATGAATTCTCCGTGTTCGAGGGCGCCACTTTCAACCTCGCGCACAATCTCACGCAGATGCTCTATTTCCGCCCGCACAATCGCTTCGGGCGCAACGTCTACCTCGTCGGCGGCGGCACGCATCCCGGCAGCGGATTGCCCGTTATCTACGAGGGCGCGCGGATCACGGCGCGCCTGCTGTTGGAGGACCTTGCGCGACGCCGCAAAGGCCTGCCTGAGCAGGAGCCGGATGTCGCACAGGTCGGTGAGGGGGCGCTATGAAAGGGGGATCGTCTTGAACTGTCCCTTCCGCCTCCTAGAACCAAAACGACAGATCATGCGCCCCGCCGGGATAAGAACGACCGCGCGTTCAGGCTCACTGCCCTAACTCGTCCGGCTTCCAGGAGGAACTTCGTGAGCGCTCGTGAGCATTCGGTAGCCGTCATCGGCGGCGGATTGGGTGGTTTGGCCGCGGCCTGCGTCGCCGCCGCCCGCGGGCATAAGGTCACGCTTTACGACAAGAACCCCTGGCTCGGCGGCAAGGCGGCCGTGCTGCATGAAGACGGCTTTCGCTTCGACATGGGGCCGACGATCCTCACCGTGCCGCGCGTGCTGGAACGCATCTTCGCGGAAGCCGGACGGAACCTGTCCGATTACCTCGATCTTGTCCGTCTCGATCCGCAATGGCGCTGCTTCTTCGACGATGGAACGCGCATCGACCTGCAGGAGAATGTCGATGCCATGGCCGATGCCATGGACCGCTTCTCTCCCGGCAAGGGCTCAGGCGACGGCTACCGCCGCTTCCAGGAGATCTCCGCGCACCTTCACGACATCTCCAACCGCTTCTTCTTCTGGAAACCCGTCGAGGATCTGTTCGACACCATCAACATCCGCGCCAACATGAACCCCGCGACCCTGCGGGATGTTTTGTCCCTGCGCATGGGTTCATCCGTCGCCGGCACCATCCGCTCCAAGGTGAAGGATGAGCGCTTGGCGCAGATGCTCGATCACTTCACGCAATATGTCGGCTCGTCGCCTTACGGCTCCCCCGCCGTGCTCTGCGCCATCGCGCATATGCAGGCGGCTGATGGCGTGTGGTATCCGATGGGTGGAACGCGCGCCGTGGCCGAAGCCCTGGTCAAGCTTGCCTCCGAACTGGGCGCTGAGTTCAAGCCTGAATCGGATGTGTCTTCCCTGAGGATCGAGAACGGCGCGGTGGCGGGGATCGTTCTGGCGAATGGCGAGACCGTGCCTTACGACAGCGTTATCTCGAACATGGACTCCATCCGCACCTATCGCGAGCTGGTAGGCGGCGAGGTAGGCGAGCATTATGCGCGCAAGGATTTCGAGCCTGCCTGTTCCGGTGTGGTGCTCTATCTCGGCCTTAACAAGCGTTACGACCACATCCTCCATCACGATTTCGTGTTCTCGCGCGATCCGGAGGAGGAGTTCGATTTTATCTATCGCAAAGGCGAGCCTGCTCCCGATCCCACCTGTTATCTCGCGGCGCCCGCCGCCACCGACCCCAGCGTGGCGCCGGAAGGTGGCGAAGCGCTCTACGTTCTCGTGCACACGCCGTATTTGCGCCCGCACCACGACTGGTCGCAGATGTTTCCGGCCTATCGCCAAGTCATCATCGACAAGCTCAAACGCACGGCGGGTATGGAGGATATCGAAGAGCGCATTGTCGTCGAGCGTCACCTCACGCCGCAGGATATCCATGATCGCTACAAGGTGCTCAACGGTGCGATCTATGGTCTGGCGAGCCACGGCAAATTCATGGGCGCCTTCAAGCCGGGCAACCGCAGCCGGCAGGTGCGCGGGCTTTATCTGGCAGGCGGTGCGGCCCATCCGGGTCCCGGCATGCCGATGGTCATGATGTCGGGATGGATCGCCGCCGACGCCCTCGACGCGGACCTCAAATCCGAGAGCATACGGAACGCATCTTGAATCAGGGCACGAGCAGCAAAGCAGGCAGGCGAAGGCTCCACCGACAGGCTGGGCCTTCTCCCGTCACGCGCCGCTCCGCCACAATCCATCGCTTCATGGTCTCGATTTTCCGCCGCTATTTCACGCGCCATATGAACGCGCTCAGGGTTGCAGCCTGGGGCATGCCGGATGTTCCGCGAAGCGGCCCCGTGATCGTGTATTCCAACCATCCTTCGTGGTGGGACGCGGCCGTCTACATCCTGGCCGCCGACCGATTCTTCCCGGCTTATGAGAGCTACGCACCCATCGATGCTGCAATGCTCAAGCAATATGGCATCTTCGACCGCATCGGTGCTTTCGGCGTCGATCTCGAAACCTCTCGTGGCGCCGCCGATTTCATGGCCGCGAGCGCCGAGATCCTCGCCTCTCCGACACATGCCCTGTGGGTCACGGCGCAGGGGCGTTTCTCCGACGTGCGTGAGCGCCCCATCGGGCTTAAAGCCGGCATTGCGCGCCTCGCCGAGATTGCTCCCGACTACACCATCATTCCGCTCGCTATCGAATACGGGTTCTGGCAGGAGCGCGGTGCGGAAGCCTTCATCGCCTTCGGTGCACCGATACGAGGGCAAGACCTGATCAGCTTATCGCGCACGCAGCGTCTGGAACACTTGGAGCGCGAACTCACGGCCACGCTCGATCACCTGAGCACCGACGTGCAGGCTCGCGATCCGGCGCGCTTCCGTCCGGTTCTCGAAGGCCGTGCCGGTGTCGGCGGACTCTACGACGGATGGCGCCGGATGACATCGGTCCTGCGGGGCCGTGCCTTCGATCCATCGCATGAGGGCCGGCATTCATGACGGTTCTCGGCTTCATCCTGCTCGCGCTCGCAGCGCTTCCCGCATTCTTGTCCCTCACTAATCTTTTCATCCTGCATCGGACGTACCGCTTCACGCCGCAGGACCGCACGCTCGTCTCCATTCTGATCCCGGCGCGCAATGAGGCCCACAATATAGGCCTCGCCCTCGATGCCGCGCTCGCGAGCACCGGCACTGAGATCGAGGTGCTGGTGATGGATGACGGATCGACGGATGGCACGGCGGAGATCGTGAAAACTTACGCGGCCCGCGACTCGCGCGTGCGCCTTCTCGATGCCCCTCTCCTGGCGGATGGCTGGACCGGCAAGGTCCATGCCTGTCATCACCTCGCTCAGCACGCGCGTGGCACGCATTTTCTATTCGTGGACGCGGATGTCAGGCTGGCACCGCAGGCAGCCTGTCTCATGGCGGCTCATGTGCAAGCCAGAAGCGTTGGGCTGGTGAGCGCGGTCCCGCGCCAGATCATGAGGTCGCTCGGCGAGCTTCTCACCGTTCCCGCCATCAACCTGCTGCTGCTTGGCTACCTGCCGATCAACGCCATGCGCGCATCGCCCAATCCCGGCCTCGGGGCTGCCTGCGGGCAGCTGATGCTGGTCGAGAGAGAAGCCTATCGCTCAAGCGGTGGTCATGCCGCGATCCGCTCTCTCATTCATGACGGAATCCAGCTGGCGAGGCTCTTTCGGCAAAAGGGCTTCATGACGGATCTCATGCCGGGCGAGCGCCTTGCCACATGCCGCATGTATACGCGTTTCGGCGAGGCCTGGAACGGTTTCGCCAAGAACGCGCATGAGGGCATGGCCAAGCCCGTCGCGCTTCCTGTCTGGAGCGTGCTGCTGCTCGGAGGGCATGTGCTGCCCTTTGCTCTCCTGCCTTTTGCGCCCACATGGCCCATCGCGCTTGCCGCTCTGCTGTCCGTTTTTGCCCGCACCCTGGTGACGGTAGCCGGGCGCGAGAACCTGCTGTCCATTCCCCTGCACCCCTTTACCATCCTGACAAGCCTCGCCATCCAATGGAGCGTTCTCCTGCGGATCGGCGGAACAAGGCGCGCGGGATGGAAGGGCAGGCTCTATCCGGTGGGATGACGCGATGAATGAGCCGGCAGCAGCAACGAAGCAGCCTAGAGACGAGAACTTCCCCGTCGCATCCCTCGTCCTGTCGCGGCCTCATCGTGAGGCCGTTCTGGCTTACTATGGCTTCGTGCGAATGGCGGACGACATCGCGGACGCCGCCGAACTCGGCGCTGCCGAAAAGCTGATGCGGCTCGATGCGCTGGAGCAGGCCCTTGTGACGGGTGATCCCTCCGTGCCTCAAGCAGCGCGCCTTCATGCGGCCGACAAGCAACACAAGGCCGGCATCGCGCAGGCCCGCGAGATGCTGCGCGCCTTTCGGCAAGACGCAATCAAGAGCCGCTACAACGATTGGACGGATCTTACCGATTACTGCCGCTTCTCCGCCAACCCAGTCGGGCGATTTCTCCTGCAGATTCATAGCGAATGCGCCTCGGCGCAGGCTCCTGCGGATGCTTTGTGCACGGCGCTTCAGATCCTCAATCACCTCCAGGATTGTCGCCTCGACCTCGAGGATCTCGGACGCATCTACATTCCTATCCAGTGGACGATGAGAGCGGGCGGCGAGAAGGCGTTCTTCGACCCCGCGAACACAAACGCCCGCCGCGCCGTTCTCGACGCCATGCTCGACCGCACCGATAATCTCATCGACCGGGCCCGCGCCCTGCCCCTGCATCTCCAGAACAAGCGCCTGCGCGCGCAGAGCATCGCGACCATTGCACTGGCCGAGCGTCTCAGCAGGCTCCTACGCCACGGCGATCCCGTGCTCCATCGTGTCGAGGTGAGCAAGGCCGATGCGGCTAAAGCCTTCCTGTGCGGTTTCTCCGGCATGCTGCGCAAACCCTTTGCCGAGGATGAGCGCGTGACGGTGGCTACCGTGCGCCGTTCCGGCTCGTCCTTCCGCCTCGGCATGCAATCCCTGAGCCGGGAGCGACGGCGCGCCATTCATGCGGTTTATGCCTTCTGCCGCGTGGTCGACGACATCGCGGATGGCGCTGCGCCTGCACCCGAAAAGCTTCGCTTCCTGCGTGAATGGCGGCGTGAGATCGACCGCCTGCACCGGGCGCCTGAAACGCCTATCGGCCGCGAGCTTGCCCGCGCCACGAGCCTGTTCAAGCTGCCGCTCGATGAATGCCACGCGCTCCTCGACGGCATGGAGACGGACAGCGCCGAGCGCGTGAGGCTGGCGCGCGACAGCGACCTCAGCCTCTATTGCCGCCGTGTGGCGGGGTCAGTAGGCACGCTCTCCGTGCATATCTTCGGAGCACCGAAGGCGCGCGGCTTCGCGCTCGCTCTCGGCCGCACACTCCAGCTCGTGAACATTCTGCGCGACGTGGATGAAGATGCAGCGCGCGAGCGGGTCTATGTACCCTTGTCGCGGCTCGGCCAGTTCGGTCTTCAGGATACCCCCGCCGCCGCTCTCGTCGCCGACCCACGCTTTGCGCGCATCTGCGAAGGGCTTGCCGCGGAAGCACGGGCCGGGCTCGCGGAGGCCGACGATGCGTTGATGCAACTCGACCGCAAGGCGCTCAAGCCCGCAATCCTGATGATGGAGAATTACCGCCGCGTTCTCGACCGGCTCGAGGCGCGGGGCTGGGGCTCGCGCCAGGGCAAACTCCAGCTCACCACCGCCGACCGTCTCCACCTGATCACTCGCGCCATGAGGCCCGCATGACGCTCAGACGCACCCATATCGTCGGCGCCGGCATCGCCGGCCTCAGCGCTGCCCTGGCAGTGACTGCGGAAGGCGGCGAAGCGGTTCTCTATGAGGCCGCACCCCAAGCGGGTGGACGCTGCCGCACGATTCATCCCGCCGATGGCTTCGTGCACGACAACGGCACCCATGTACTGTTCAGCGCCAACCGCCGTGCCCTGAGCCTGCTCAAGAATGTGGGCGCAAGAGACCGGTGGATCGAGCCCGAACCAAAGGGTCTTCCGCTTCACGACCTCAAAACCGGAACCACCCGGGCCATCGGCCTTTCGCCCTGGTCATGGCTTCTGCCCTCGCGGCGTCCGCATGGCCTGAAGCTCAGCGATCTTTCGCGTATCGCGCGCCTCGCCTTCCCGCCGCAGCATTGCCCTGTGGCGGCGATCATCGGCAACAGGCCGATCATGGAGAGCCTGATTGGCCCGCTGACGGTTGCTGTGCTCAACACCCCTGCAAGCGAAGCATCGGCCTCCAGGCTCGCTCTCGCCCTGCGGCAGATGCTCTGGCCCCGAGCCTGCCGCCTGCTGGTGGCGCGCAATGGGTTGGGCGAGGATCTGATCCAGCCTGCCATCGAAACCTTGCAGGCGCGCGGCGTTCCGGTTCTCGCAGGGCAGCGCCTCAAAACGCTTCTGACAAATGGGCAGCGCGCCATAGGCCTTGTGCTCACGGATCGCACGGTGGCATTGGGGCCCGAAGACAGGCTGATCCTGGCGCTGCCTCCGTATGAAATCCAAAGGCTCCTGCCCGCCTTGCCGGTGCCGCAGGGCTTCGAGCCGATCCTCAATGTGCATTACCGCATCCCTGGTCTCGCCCACCCGCGGTTCATGGGCTTCACCGGCGCACTGGCGCAGTGGATTCTGGTGAGACCCGATCATGTGAGTGTCACCGTCTCCGCCGCCCATGACGTGATCGATGCGAGTGCCGATAATCTTGCGCAGACAATCTGGCGCGAGATCGCGCCCACGCTGCGAAGCCTTGGGCTCGACGTCGCAAGCGACCGACAGCCGGAGGCGCGGGTCGTGAAGGAGAAACGCGCCACGATCAAGCAGGCAGCAAGCCCGCTGCCTCTGCCGCCGTTGCGTCCGCTCGCCAATCTTGCGCTTGCGGGAGATTGGATCGGCTCCCTGCCCGCCACCATCGAGAGCGCTGTCGTATCCGGAGAGGAAGCGGTGGCTGCCTTGCGCTATGCGCGTGGCGCGCTCCTGCCCGCATCGCGCGCGAACACGCACAAACGGGAGGATGCGGCATGATTCAGGACCGCCCGCCGCTCACCGTTCTGCTCGCGGCTCCGCGCGGATTCTGCGCCGGCGTGGAACGGGCGATCCGCGCCGTCAAGGATTCCCTGCGCGAGACAGACAGGCCCGTCTATGTGCGCCATGAGATCGTCCATAACGGCCGCGTGGTCGAAGAGCTGAAGCAACAGGGTGCCGTTTTCGTGGAGGACATCTCCGACATTCCCGATGGTGCTGTGGCGATCTTCAGTGCGCACGGCGTGTCGTGCGCCGTGGAACGCGAGGTGGCCGAGCGCGGGCTTGCCGTTCTCGATGCCACCTGCCCTCTCGTACGCCGTGTGCACATCGAAGGACAGCGCCATGCGAAGGCCGGACGCGAGGTGATCGTCATCGGCCATCGCGGCCATGTGGAGATCGAAGGCACCACCGGYCAGATTGACGGAACTGTCCATGTGATCGAGAGCGTGGAGGAAGCGCTGGCGATTGCTGTCAACGATCCCGAGCGCATCGCCTATGTCACGCAGACGACTCTGTCGGTCGACGATACGCGGGAGATCATCGCGGCTCTTAAAACGCGTTTTCCCGCCATCCAGGGGCCCGACACCAAGACGATCTGCTACGCCACGCAGAATCGCCAGATGGCCGTGCGCGTCATCGCGCAACGGGCGGAGCGGGTCATCGTGTGCGGGGCGCGCAACTCGTCCAACACCAACCGCCTCTGCGAAGTAGCGGAGAGCGAAGGCCGCCCTGCCCTTCTCATGCAGGAACCAAAGGACCTGACACTGTCCTTCATCGACGGTGCGGCCGTGATCGGCCTCACGGCCGGTGCCTCCGCGCCGGAAGAGTTGGTGCAGGAGGCGCTTGCCTGCCTCACGCAATGGCGCCGCATCACGGTGGAAGAAGTGCGTGTGACCCACGAGGGCACGCAATTTGCCCCCGTCGATCTTTCACGGCTGATCTCTCAGCTGGCGAATGCTTCCTGAACATCGCGCGGCGTTGCGGTGACCAGGCCGAGCCTGTCACGCCGCAGCCAGCGCCACAGCATCAGGGATGCAACGACGCCAAGCCCCGTGGCGAGGCCGATCCAGATGCCGATGCCGCGCAGGCTGGTGCCGAAGGCGAGGATCACGCCGAGCGGCAGGCCGATGCCCCAATAGCCGAAGGCCGCATAGAGCATGGGTACGCGGGTATCCTGCAAGCCGCGCAGCATGCCGGCGCCCACGGCCTGCGCCGCATCGGCCAGCTGGAAGATGGCGGCCATGACCAGGAAGGACACCGCGAACCCGATCACCGGCAGGTTCTTGGGATCGGCGAGATCGAGGAACGCGCTCAGCAGCAGATGCGGCGTGAACAGCATGAGAGACGCCGTGACGACCATGAAGCTTACGCCCAGAGCAAAGGCCGTCCAGCCCGCGCGGGTGACCCCCGGCGCATCCTGCGCGCCATAGGCCAGACCGACGCGCACCGTCGCCGCCTGGCTGAGGCCGAAGGGCACCATGAAGCAGAACGAGGCGATCTGCAGGGCGATGGCATGGGCTGCAAGCTCGTTCGACCCGATCCGGCCCATGAGCAAAGCGGCGGCGTTGAAAATCGTTACCTCGAAGGCGAGCGTCAGGCCGATGGGAACGCCGATCTTCCAAAGGGTCTTGTAGCGCGGCCAGTCAGCGCGCCAGAACCGCCCGAAGAGGAAGTAGCGCCGCAGCCTCCGGTCGAGACTGATAACCAGGGCCAGCGCCAGGAACATAAAGGCGCTTGAAATCACCGTGCCGACGCCCGCGCCGATCAGGCCGAGTTCCGGCATCCCGAACTCGCCGAACATGAAGCAATAGGCCGCGCCCAGGTTCACCGGCACCGCCAAAAGGCTGATCAGCAGCGGCCAGCCGGGCCGCTCCAGCGCCGCAAGGAACGAGCGCAGCACGAGATAGAGCAGGAACGGCAGCAGGCTCCATTGCAGGGCGCGCATATAATCGCCGGCATCCTTGGCGAGCGCCGGTTCCTGGCCCATTTTCAGCAACAGAAATTCACCGTTCCAGGAAATGATCCAGATCGGGATGGCGACCGTGATCGCGGCCCAGAAGCCCTGGCGCACCGTGCGGCGCACTTCGCGCACGGAATGACGCTTGCGCCCCAGCTCCTCGGCGGTCAGCGGCGAGGTCGCACTCACGAGGCCGATGCCGAAGATCAGGAAGGCGAAATAGAGATTCGTGCCGAGCGCGCCGGCCGCCAGCGCCCCGGACCCGAGCCATCCCATCAGGATGACGTCCGAGGTCATCAAGGCGTTCTGAGCCACATTGGTGAGGACCAGGGGCCAGCCCAACGCGAGGGTGGCGCGCAGCTCCGACATCCAGGCGGTGCGTTCGAAATTTACGGTTTTTGCGCTCATAACCGCGCGCTTTTACCCAAATGAGGCTCGAAAAGCCACCTCGGACCTCCAAAAATGGGAGAAAAGCCCCAAAAGGAACCCAGCCACACCATACCCGTTCACCCGGATCACATTACCGTGCCCTGCTTGGAGCCTCTCATGGCGCATCCCGCGCTCTCCACCTCGATCGACTTTGCGCTGCCCCCTTTCCTGCACAACGAGCACGGCGCGTTGCGCACGGTCGGCGTCGAGATCGAGTTCGTGGGCCCTTCCGCCGAACAGACGATCCAGGCCTTGCAGGAGGCTCTCGGCGGCCGGCTGATCGAGGTGGACCCGCACGCCTTCGTTCTGAAGGAATCGGCCATCGGCGACCTGAGCGTCGAACTGGACAGCCGCATTCTCCACCCCGGAAAGGGAGCCGGCGGGTCGCGTGGCGTGCTGCCGAAGATCGCGGCCCTGTTCGGCTTTGCGGCGCGCTATCTCGTCCCGTGTGAACTCGTGACCGCGCCCACGCCCATCGACCGGTTGCAGGAACTCGATAGTATCCTCGATATTCTTCGACGGATCGGCGCAAAGGGCACCCAGGATGCGCCATTCTATGCCTTTGGCCTTCATTTCAATCCGGAGATTCCGCGCCAGGATGCCGAGACGCTGACCGCCTTCATGAAGAGCTTCGTGCTGCTCAATCCTTGGCTTCGACGAGAGGTCTCGCCCGACCGCACCCGCGACCTTTTGGGCTTTGCGGACCCGTTCCCCACGGATTACGTGCGCAAAATCGTAGCCCCTGATTACTGGCCGGACATCGCTCGATTCACTGACGACTATCTGGAAGCCAACCCTACCCGTAACCGCGACCTCGATTGTCTGCCTCTGCTTCATCACTTCGATGCGCCGCGCGTGCGGCAGGTGCTGCCGAACGAGAAGATCAATGGCCGCCCGACCTTCCACTATCGTCTGCCCGACGCGCGCGTGAGCGACCCCGGCTGGAGCATCGCGCCGGACTGGAACCGGTGGGTCTGTGTCGAACGCTTGGCGGCCGATCGCGAGAAACTCGACGCGGCGGGCATTGCCTATCTTGCTTTCAAGGGTGAGGACAAAAGCTGGGCAAATGTGGTGGAACAGGTGGTGCGGTCATGACTCGTCCCGTGATCGGCGTCACCACGTCCCGGAAAGGCGGCTGGCGCAGCTATCTCATGCATCGTCTCGCTCTGGCCCGCGTCGGCGCACGTGCCGTGCGCCTCGTGCCGGGAGAGGCTCTGCCCGAGGATCCGTTGCAGGGCCTCGTGATCGGCGGCGGCGACGATATCGGCGCGGAGATCTATGGCGGCCACGTTCTTCCGGACGTGCGCATCGATCCCGAACGCGACAAGATGGAGCTTGGGCTTCTGAAAGCGGCCCTGCCAGCGAAGCTGCCGATCCTCGGCATCTGCCGCGGCTCGCAGATGATCAATGTCGCTCTCGGCGGCACGCTGCATACCGATATCTACGAGGTCTATGTGCAGGCGCCGAAAATGCGCACGGTCCTGCCGCGCAAGCAGATCACTATCGAGCACGGCTCTAAGCTCGATGGAATCCTGCGCTGCAATCCATGCTTGGTGAACGCCCTCCACCATCAATCCGTCGACAGGCTCGGGGATGGGCTGACAATCGCTGCGCGCGATGAAAGTGGTATCGTGCAAGCCATCGAGAACCGGCAAGTGCCGTTCCTTCTCGGCGTGCAATGGCACCCGGAACTCTTAGTCTGGAAGCGCCCGCACCAGCGCCTTTTCGCAGCCCTGGCGCTGGCCGCGCGCGAAGCGGAGTTGCCGCTGACGGCGGCCGCGCTCGCGTCGCGAGAGCTTCGGATCTAAGAGCAGCGATCAGCTCACGCGCTTCGATGCGCGGGGGAAGAGCGGGATGACCTTGTTGTTGTCCGGCGGCACCAGATGACGCTGGATCGCGGCGTGCAGATCGCGGCTGATGATGGGCTTTTGCAGCAGCGGGAATTCTCTGACTTCGTCAGCCGCCACGGGATTGCCGGTGATCAGCAGGACGGGAAGATCCGCATAGATCTGCCGCACCTCGCGGGCCAGCATGACGCCGTTCATCGTGCCCGGCATGGCGATATCGGTCAGCACGAGGCCGGGCTTGCGCGCACTCAGGTTCTTCATCGCCTGCGCCGCATCGGTGGCGATGCTGGTCACATAGCCGAACTCTTCGAGCGTGGATTGGAGAGCCAGCGCGACTTCGATCTCGTCGTCCACGATGAGGATCTCTGCGTTCTCACGCACATCCTCGCTGGGAGTTTCATCCTCGCCCTGCGTTCCGAACGGAAGCAATGTCGTGGTGTGGGCACGCGGCAGGTAGAGGGTGATGCCCATTTCCATGCCGCTGCGATAAATCTTCGAAGCGCCGCCGATCCCCTGCAGGAAGTGGAGGCTGCGGTTCAGGCGAAGCCAGGAGGTTACGTCGATGTCCTGCAGCGTGAAGATCGGCTCCACATCATCAGCGGAATCATGCGAGGCATCGGAGGCCGTGCTGCGAATCGTCAGTTGCACGAACTCGCCCTCGATGGCGAGATTCGGCAGGGTGCCCCGCGTCACTTCGACATTCTGCGCTTCCAGAGAGATCGTGCCGCCTTGGGTCAAAGCGTCGCGCACATGGGCGCTCAAGGTCACGATGGCCGTCTCGATATCGTCGGGATCCGCCTCGACGGGCCAGAGATCGTCTTCCAGGGACAGGCGCAGTTCCACCGTGTCGCGCAACAGCGAACGGCCCATGAGGGCTGCGACGGAATTCACACGCTCCGAGATATCGAGGTATTGAACCTTAGGCTCGCTCTGGCGCGAGAAGGCCGCCGACTTAGCGATGAGCTTGGCGGCCTGATCGGAAGCCACGAGCGCGGACAGGAGCTTGCGCTGCACGGAAGGCTGGTCCTTCATCTGCCGGGCAACGGCATCGATGTTGGCGCTGATCACCATGAGCTTGTTGTTGAGATCGTGGGTGATCCCGTCCCGCAGGCGATCCACAGCCTGAGCCTTCTGGAGGCGGCGCAGATCTTCCTCTTCCTCGGCGGGCGGCGACTCCTCGGCCACGGGGAAAGCGGCGGGCTCTTCGACCTGACGTTCCGTCACTTCCTCGAAGACAGAGAAATCCTCGTCCGCCTGCTTCCGATCCTGAAGGTGAACCCTTACATGCCGCCCGACCAGGAGAGGCGCGCCGGCTGCGACAAGGAGGAAGAATGCAACGGCGCCCGCCATCATCTCGGGATTGCGCGTATAGGCGGCAGCCGCCAGCGCAAGGCCGGAGAAGATGAGTGCGAAGGACAGTACCAGAAAGGACAGCCTCAAAATCGTGGGCACCGTATGCTCGTGCTTTTCCAACAAATGAATTGACCTATTGCCCGCAAGACGCCACTTCGAACGCTCTATCTTGTGTAGCATGAATGAATGGCAAGCGAGAGAACTCTCGTTATAAAGTTTTCGTGCGTGATAAGGAGACGAATGTGCGGCTTTCTTATGTCATGGGCCTAGGGCGCACCGCCCTCTTTCTGGGTATGTCCGCCCTGTCCGTCACGTGCGCAGGCGCACAGCAATCCATCGAGCGCCGGGTGAACGGCCTGCTCTCGCAGATGACCCTGGAAGAAAAAGTCGGACAGCTGAATCTTGTCTCCCACGGCCCGCCTTTGCGCTGGGATGACATCTCGGAAGGGAAGACGGGAGCCGTTCTGAACTTCAATAGCGCACCGGACGTCGCCCGGGCGCAGGAGCTCGTGCGCCAATCGCGCCTCAAGATCCCGCTGCTCTTCGGCTTGGACGTGCTGCACGGCTTCCGTACCCAGTTTCCCCTTCCGTTAGGTCAGGCCGCTGCCTTCAGCCCGCGCGTTTCGCTTCTCGCCTCCGAATGGTCTGCCAAGGAGGCGGCTTATGTGGGCGTGAACTGGACCTTCGCCCCTATGGCCGATCTCTCCCGAGACAGCCGCTGGGGCCGCATCGTCGAGGGCTTCGGCGAGGATCCCTATCTCGGCTCCGTGCTCACCGCCGCCCGTGTCGAGGGCTTCCGCAAGGGAGGCCTCGCCGCAGCCGCCAAGCACTTCGCGGGCTATGGCGCGCCGCAGGGCGGCCGCGACTACGACACCACCTACATTCCGCGTACCGAGATGTACGACACCTACCTGCCGCCGTTCCGCGCAGCGGTGGAGGCCGGAACCGCAAGCTTCATGGCGGCCTTCAACGCGTTGAACGGAGAACCCTCCACGGCGAATGCGTGGCTGCTGACGGATGTTTTGCGCAAGCAGTGGGGCTTCGACGGCTTCGTCACATCCGATTGGGTCGGCATCGGTGAGCTGATCAATCACGGCGTTGCCGCCGACGGTGCTGAGGCGGCCCGCAAGGCGATCCTCGCCGGCGTCGACATGGACATGATGGGTCAGCTCTACATCAACCACCTGCCGAACGAAGTGCGCGCGGGCCGGGTGCCGGAAAGCGTGGTCGATGAAGCGGTTCGCCGTATCTTACGCACGAAATTCCGTCTCGGCCTTTTTGACCAGCCCGCCATCGATCCTTCGCGCACGGATGCGGTCTTCCCGTCGCCGGAATCGCGCAAGGTTGCGCGCGAGGTCGCCCGCGAAACCCTCGTGCTGTTGCAGAACAGAGGCGACGTGCTTCCCGTGAAGCCCGACACGCGCTCGATTGCGGTGATCGGCCCGCTCGCCGACGCGCCGCATGACCAGATGGGCCCGCACGCGGCCCGTGGTCATACGTCCGATGGCGTCTCCTTCTTGCAGGGCATTCGCCAACGCGCGCAGACCGCCGGAATCGATGTGCGGCATGCGCCGGCGTGCGACCTGTTCTGCCGTTCGACGGAGCAGCTGCCCGCCGCCATCGAGGCCGCGAAGCAGGCAGACATCGTCATCGCCGTTTTCGGCGAAGCGCAGGAATTTTCGGGAGAGGCGGCATCGCGCGCGCATCTCGAACTCAGCGGCAAGCAGAATGAAGTGCTGCAGGCGCTCGCCGATACCGGCAAGCCGATTGCTCTCGTGATCATGGGCGGACGCCCGCAGGTGCTGGGCACGATCGCGGATCGCATCCCCTCGATCCTCATGGCCTGGTATCCCGGCACCGAGGGCGGCAACGCGCTGGCCGACGTGCTGTTCGGCGATGTCAGCCCGAGCGGCAAGCTGCCGGTCACATGGCCGCGCGCCACGGGCCAGCTGCCGTTCTACTACAACCGCCTGCCGAGCAGCCGCCCGACGATTCCGAATAACCGCTTCACCCTGAACTATATCGACGAGGCGATCACCCCGCTCTATCCGTTCGGCTGGGGCCTCAGCTACACGCAGTTCGCCTATTCGGATGCGGCTGTTCTTTCCAAGCAACTCGATGCCGGGCAGATGCTCGAAGTCTCCGTCACTGTCGCCAACAAGGGCGCGCGCGCCGGCCAGGAAGTGGTGCAGCTTTACACCCGCGATCCGATTGCAAGCCGCAGCCGCCCCTTGCGCGAGTTGAAGGCCTTCGAGAAGATCAGTCTGAACGCGGGCGAGACGCGGAAGGTCACGTTGAAAGTGCCGGTGGAGTCCCTCGGCTTTCACGCGGAGGACGGCAGCTACACGGTCGAAGCCGGCGCCGTCCAGGTCTTCGTCGGCGGCAACTCGCTTGCCGAACAGGCTGGCGAGGCCGAGATCATGAACACGATCCGCATTCCGCCCAACGAGCGTCGCGCATCCAGCGCAACCGGCATCATGCAATAAACGCATAAAGTGCGCCGAACGAAGCTTCGGTCGGCGCAGTTCTTATGAGCAAAGGGGTGATCCGCTCTTTCATCCCGGTATTGGCCTCGACGTTTCTACCTCGCAGACTCGCATAAGCCTCTGCCGCTCCATTTGATTTCGAGGAACATCCGCCCCGCTTGACGGTTCACCCGTAACAAAGCGGAGCCCTCGTCCATGCCCAGCGTTACCCGTAATCCCATCGAAACCCTGGCTCGTCTCGGCTATGGTGCGCGCGGTGTGGTCTACGGTCTTGTCGGAGCGCTTGCGCTTCTCGCAGCCATCGGCTCGGGTGGGCAGACAGGCGGCAGCCGAAGTGCTCTTCAAACGCTTCTCGCGCAGCCTTTCGGCAAGTTCTGGCTGGTTCTGATCGCCATTGGCCTGTTCGGCTTCTGCGCCTGGCGCTTCCTGGAGGCGCTGACCGATGCCGACCACCGCGGTTCGGACATGAAAGGCTGGGCGGTCAGAGGCGCCCATCTCATCAGCGGCGCCATCTATGCGGGCCTTGCCATCTCGGCAATCGGTCTGGCGCTCGGCCAGGGATCGGGCGGCGGTGAGGATCAGGCCGCGCAAGGGTGGACGGCTTGGCTCATGAGCCAGCCTTTCGGACGATGGCTTGTAGGTCTCGTGGGCCTTGCCATTGCAGGCACCGGGCTCGGCTTCGCATGGAAGGCATGGAAGGGCAACGTGGCGGAGCGGCTCAGCCTGCCCTCCGATAAACGGCAATGGATCATTTCTCTGGGACGCATGGGGTTTGCGGCTCGCGGCGTGGTTTTCGTTCTGATCGGCGGCTTTCTCATCCTCGCTGCGATCCACAGTTCCTCATCCGAGGTGCATGGCCTTGGTGGAGCGCTGCAAGCCCTGCAACAGCAGCCTTACGGCTGGGTGCTGCTGGCGCTTACGGCCATCGGCTTGTTCGCATTCGGCGTCTTCGGTCTCGTGCAGGCTCGCTATCGACATATCGATGCTCCGGGCATCGATGATGCAAAGGCCGCGGTGGTGCAGATGGGACGCTTCTGAACGGCAATATCGGTCATCGCCCTCTTGGGAGGATTGATCACGAGGCCCGAACAGGTTCAGCGCCGGGACAAGCAAGCGCAGTCGACTTTCTGCTGACGAGGCCGATATGGATACATCAGATCGCACAGGCAGAGAGGCTCCGTCGCCCGCAGGTCCTCTGCATGCTTATCTCGCGGAAACGGGTCAGGACAGTCGCGGTCGGCACGTTCAAGATATCCTCGCCTATTCGAACCGTCAGATCGAGGAGATACACGACTACATCCAGTGGATATTTCCCCTCCCGACCCGCAGCGCTGCCCAGCCGAGCGCCCCGGTCCTCACCGCATCCGAAATCGAGGCGATCTCGTCCGATGCCCGTGCCCTGTCCACCCTGCGCCGCGCAACGGAAAGGATGGTGCAGTTCTACCGCGATACGGATGATTGGCTGACGGCTTACGACCACAATCATCTGCGCATTACCCGCATCATCCAAAGCCTGCGGCTTCTCGTGTCCCACGAAGCCGCGCGTGAGTTCCACGAGACTGTTCTCAAGTTGCAGATTGCTGCGGGATCACCGGTCAACAGCCGCAGCCTTCAATATTGGAAGCATGCGGCGGAAGACTGAAGCGGATGGGAATTGTGTTTCCACCGGAAGCGATCGGAGTGCTCTAGTATCCGCTCCCATATACGCTTAACGCGAAAGACCCATCCATTCTCAGGCACGGCGAACTTTGTAACGCTCCCGCATCGATTGCTCTTGCATATGATCTCGACGTAATCTCGCGCGAGGCGGCAGGGCTCGTAATGGGGTTCACGCCGCCTGTTTTTGCCGGTTGGCCAAGATAGAATTATTTAAGCGGGATTATTGCCGGGAGGCATCCATGGATAGCGATAAAGTGTGCCGTATTCTCGTCATCGAAGACGAACCTCTGCTCTCCGCGAGCATCGAAGACATGGTTCGTGAATTGGGATGCCATCTCGTCGGCCCGGCTGCCAGGCTGGATCATGCTTTGACGCTAGCCCTGCAATCGGACATCGATGTTGCCATTCTCGTCATCAATGTCGACGGTTCTGTCATCTATCCGGTTGCGGACGTGCTGCGCTTTCGGGGCATTCCGTTCTTCTTCTCAGTGGGAGATGATTTCCGCCCGCTGCCCCAACGCTTCGAGGGAAGCCCGACGCTTCCAAAGCCATTCTCGGCCCAAGCCCTGAGTGATGCGCTGGGAGAGACCTTGACCAACTCGCCCTGATCTCTGCGCGATCACTGAAACCATGATGATCGGCCCATGAAAAAGGCCCCTGCCGCGAGCGCGGCAGGGGCCTTAAGTTTTTAGTCAACCCCCTCGCCATGACAAAGTCACGGCGAGGGTCTGGTTTGTGGCCTTAAAGAACGAACCAGCTCTTCTGCAGGTCGAGTACGCCCTTGAGCTTGATCACGCCTTCGGCGGCTTTGTCATTGTCGGTGTTGAGATAGACGTACGTGTAGTTGCCCGCCTTCTCGTAGCKCACCTGACCAGCATTGGTGAAAGCATCGGTGCCGATGAAGCTGAAGTTCTGGTTGCCCTTCTTGGTCGTATTGGCATCCATCGCCCTCAAGTCGATCTTATCGCCCGCCCTGCCGGAGAAGTCGGTGATGTAATCGGCCGACTTTCTGTTGCTGCCCGTGTCCTTGTCGTTGAAGATGAACACGTCCTTGCCTGCGCCGCCCGTCATCGTGTCACGGCCCGCGCCACCGATGATGACATCGTTGCCCTGGCTGCCAACGATCCGGTCGATGGAAGCAGTACCCAGGACGTTCTCCACCAGGACATCGGCCAGCGATATCGTCAGGACCTCATCGTGGCTGGCACCGCTTCGATCGGTTGCCCGCACGATGACCTGATGACTCGTGGCCTGCTCATAATCGAGCCTGAGCGCGTCGGACACGAGGATCTGGTCGCCGCTGATGGTGAACCGACCATCCGCATTGTTGACGAGGGAGTAGGTGAACGTGTCGCCTGCATCCGGATCGAGAGCCGAAAGCGTTCCAACGGTGGTGCCGTTGGCGRAGTTTTCGAGCACCGATCCGCCGCTGAGAGCGACCTTCGACGGAGCCTCGTTCACATTCATGACGTCGACCGTGAATTCCTGCTGATGGCTCAGGCCACCCGCATCCTTCGATGTCACCGTCAGGTCGACCTTCGACTCAGTCTCGTAGTTCAGGCTGACGCCTGCCTTGAGCTTGAGCTGGCCATCGACCACCTCGAAGCGGCTGTCGCTCACCGTATAGGCGAAGGTTTCATCAGCATCCTGGTCCGTGGTGGACAGGGTGCCGATCACCGCGCTGGCTGCGTTCTCGGCCACCGTCTTGGCAGACAGGGCGACTGCCGTCGGAGCCTCGTTCACGTCCCGGATCCGGATCTTGACCGTCGTCGTCGTCGTGTTGACGCCGTCGAAGGCCGACACCTGGATCTCACCCTCCTTCTCGTCGATCGCTTCGAAGTCGAGCGGGTCGCCCACGTAGACGAGCTGGTTGTCCTCGTTGATCTCGAACACGCCAGCGAGTTCACCGGAGATGGAGAACTGCGCCGGATTCAGGCCGATTGTGTCCGGATCGAGCGAGGTCAGATCCGCGACGACGACGTTGGTGGCGTTCTCGTCGAGATCGTACACCGTGACGTTCACTTCCGGATCATTGTCGTTCTCGTCCGTCACAGTGACGGTGATCGCGTCGGACGTGATGGAACCACCGTCCTCTTCCGTGACCTTCACGGCAACCGAGTAAGACGACGTGGCTTCGAAGTTGGCTCCGCCCTTGAACCACAGCGCATTGCCACGGATCTCGAACATGTCCGCGTCGTCACCGACCAGCGACAGCGTGTTGTTGCCGAGAGCATCGTCCGTGACGGTGATGTCGGTCACCTTCATGGCATCGCCGTTCTCAGCCGTCGTGAGCGAAGCAAGCTCCTTGTTCAGGCTGATGGCGGTCGGTGCCTCGTTCACGTCCGTGACCGAGACGGTGATCGGGTCGGAGGTAGCAGAGCCAGCCTCAGCGTCGGTCGCCTTCACGGCGATCGAGTAGGAAGCCTTGGCCTCGAAGTTGGCACCGCCCAAGAACCACAGCGCGGAGCCGCGGAGCTCGAAGGCAGCAGCGTCAGCGCCGACCAGGGACAGCGTCTCGCTGCCGAGAAGGTCGTCGGTGATGGTGATGTCCGCTACCTTGAAGGCCGCGCCGTTCTCCGCCGTCGTGATCACCTGGTTATTCAGGGTCACCTCCGTCGGAGCCTCGTTCACGTTGAGTTTCTCAACGCTCACGCTGCCGTTGGCGAAGCTGAAGGTTTCGACGCCCGACACGGTATCGGTACCGGTTCCGTTTTCGCGAAGATCGGTGATCGTAACGGTCTCGGTTTCGGCGTCGTACGCAACTGTATAGTCGGAACGATTGCCGCTGAACGAAGCGGTGTCGTCGCCGTCGCCGCCGTTGATGACATCGTTGCCGGCACCGCCCGCGAAGGTATCCGCTTCATTGCTTCCGTAGAAGGTGTCCGCGTACACCGTGCCCTGGACATTGTGTCCAGTTCCCAAGCCGTAGATGCTGACATCGCCGCCAGGAGCAGTCGACAGGATCGTGTTTGCGCCGATGACCTGGCCGATGTTTGCCGAGTCGGTGGTGACTCCCACGCCGATGTTCTCGAACTCATTCCCAAACAGGACGTTACCGGTGACAGACAGTCCCGCGGGGTCGTCCATCGAGATGCCAACGTAGTTGGTCGCGAAAACGTTACCTGTCACCGAGCCGGTTGTGCCGGAATTGAAGTAGGCGCCCGTGGCCCAGCCGGAGAACACGTTACCGGAGACGGTGAGACCCGTGGCCGAGGCATCGGTCACGATGCCGCGCGAGCCGGCATCGTACTCGCCCGCCAGGAAGCTGTTGGTGATGGTCACGTTGGCAGCCTGGACGAACACGCCCGCTTGTTCGCCGACGAACAGGCCGGGACGAATATTCAGACCGTCGAGCGTGACGCCTTCGGCCACAATCTGGATGCCGCCTGCAATGACGGTCTCCTCGCCTGCGGAAGGGTTCAAGCGATCATATCCGCCGACACCGGCATTGGCGCCGAGGATGGTCACGTCCTTGTTGACCACAACCGTCTCTTGGTACGTGCCGGCTGCAACCAGGATCGTGTCGCCGTCCGCAGCGCCCGCGATGGCGGCGTTCAGGTCGCAGTATCCGCCGTCAGCCGCCTCGGAGACCAGAACAAAGGTCTTGTCGCCGATCGTGACGCGCTCGACGCCCTTAAGGGTGTCGACCACATCGCCGACCTTCACCGTCCACACGCCGTCGACAAAGGCAATCTCCGCGCCTTCACCATAAGCCACCGTGTCAACGCCGGCTCCAGCCTCGATATGATCAGCGCCGGCTCCAGCCTCGATATGATCAGCGCCGGCCCCGCCCGTCATGATGTCATTGCCATTCGTGCCCGTGCGATCCAACCCTATTTCGGTGGCCGGATCGGTATACAGAACATAGCCGTTCGTGACGCCCGTCACCTGGTTCGGTGCATCGTTCGTCGGCCCGTCTGTATCGACAGAGCCAACATTTGCACTCGCATACTCGTAGACGCCGAGCTGCGCTGTGCTGATGATGTTGCCGTAAACCGAGCTTCCGGCGCTCGGACCCTCGATCTGGATCAGGATACCGCCGAAGTTGTCATTGACGTCGACGCCTGTGATCGTGTTGGAGTGGATATCAAGCGCGGTACCAGCGCCCCAGGCGAGAATGCCGGAGGAGTAGTCCGGGTTTTCTGACGCAGGATGGAAACCAATTCCGGTAATCGTGTTCCCGGACACCGTTCCGGTAACATTTTCGCCGAGGTCAAGGCCATTCTGGGCAATAACACCGTTGTGCTCGCCGGTGATCGTGTTGTCGGTGATGTCCACCTTTGCCTGGCGGACGACGATGGCCGACTTCTCGAAATTCGTGAAGGTGTTGCCCGTGGCCGTGAAAAGATTGTCCTTGTGGTCTGTGTCGTTAACGACTGCGACGGCCCTGGAAACATCGACACCCAAGGTCTCCGGACGAATTCCCGTAACGGTCGATTTTTCGAGCGAGCCTGAGGAGTTGCTGAAGAGCACACCGGCGAACTCAGTGCCGGCCGGCTTGTCACTAGCCCTGTCGGCGCCGTCCACTGTCACGCCCGAGATCGTCACGTCAGTGGAGTTGCTGACCGCTATGACGGCCGTGATGTCATAGTCCCAATAGGCGGCGTCTGTTTGGGTCAGGTCGGCGGGAGCCTTGATCGTCACCCCTTCGCCAGCCGCCTGGATCGTCAGGCCGGTGACGCCGCTGATCGCGACCTGCTCCTCGTAGATGCCAGGTGCGACCATGATGATGTCGCCGTCACCTGCCGCATCCACCGAAGCCTCAACCGCAGCCTGAATCGTGGTGAAACCGTCGGACGCGTCCTTACCCACGAGACGATAGGTCTGGCCCTCGATTGTAACCGATGTCGTGCCGGCCGGGATCTTATCCTCGCCGTAATACCAAGAATCAACTCTGAAAGTGATGGATAAATCTGACATCTTGAAGCCCCCGGACCTGCATAAGGTCTATTTGTCTAATTCTCGACACGTGCCGACGCACGGCTTGTGCTGTTTCTTGGATACCCGGCCGCTGCCAACCACGCGGCGATGGGCGAAAATGTGGTTTTCCGGCGGAAAGAAACCATACCTTCGAGGTAGGCCCGCCCCCTAAATGGGTAGGCTGAAAGAAAAAATCCTATCCCTCTACTGATGATCACGATAAACCCAGGATCTTATGCTTGGCGCGAGCAGTTTTATCGAGAACTGCTACCCATACGGGGAGTAATCATTAAATAAATATTCAAACGTAATCACGTTTCATATTGCGCCAAAAGGCGGCATTCCCAAGAGTAATCCTCTTAAATATTACTCCCTTCGCGCTCCCACGCGCTTCTGTCTGCAAGGTTATCTCTCCCAGTGCCGATCAAAGAATCATTCTACGAAGCAGCCGTCATCCCAGAGCTCTGGGGTAAGGCTGTCAGCACAGCGCGGGAGATCTGGAATACAGATTCTGTCAGCATAGGGCGTTTCTCCAACGTCTGTTCTGGGCTGGTCGCGTCCCGTGGCGCAGAGGATCTCGCGGCCCGATATGTTCTGGAAGGCTGGTACAAGGCGGATGTGGGGGCCGAGCGTGCCATCCGGGCTCTTCGCAAGGGGCGGGACATCGTCACCGAGTCCGATCTGTTCCAGCCTGAAGAGATCCAGCGCCTGCCGTTCTTTGCAGACTTCCTTCACAAGTCTGGATTCGGAGGATTTGCCGCTGGGCTTCTCTGTGAGATCGATGGCATCGTCATGAGCCTCTTGATCGGTCGGCGTCGTGAGAACGGAGCTTTCGCCGAAAACGACCTGGCCCAGATCCGCAGCCAGCTGCCGCAGCTTCGCAAGGCCTGCGAACTCGCGTCATTCAATCGCCTGGCCGCCGCGAACGGCGTTATTGCAAATCTGGAGCAGCTGGGCACCGGCGCGTTTCTCATCGACTGGTTGGGACGTGTGATCCGCGTTAACAAGAAGGCCGAAGGCTATCTGGAAACATCCCTTCAGCTGGTGATGTCGCGCCTGCATCTGAGTGACAAGGCGGCGAACAAAAGTCTCCAGGATTTCGTGACGGCGAGTGTTCAACCGCTCTTCAGCGGCATCGGCAAGCCTGTAGCGCCTCTCGTCGTTCATCGACCGGACAAGCGCCCCTTCACCCTGACATCGTACCCCATCGTTCTCCAGGCTTCCGATGTCTTCCAGGGCGCCCGCGCGATCCTGCTCATCAAAGACCCGGAAGAGAAGCGCACGATATCGCAACGGGTTCTGAAGGATGCGTTCCGGTTCACGCCGACAGAACACCGCGTTGCGTCACACTT
The DNA here is from genome assembly GCF_054049475.1 of Microvirga sp. P5_D2. Lineage (NCBI taxonomy): Bacteria > Pseudomonadati > Pseudomonadota > Alphaproteobacteria > Hyphomicrobiales > Methylobacteriaceae > Microvirga > Microvirga sp. P5_D2. The sequence goes on from NZ_JBFUMH010000002.1 coordinate 147,418, forward strand.
GCTTGCCGGCCTGAATACGGAAGAGGTTGCTGCAGAACTCGATGTCAGCAAGGAAGCGATCCGCTTTCACCTGAAATCGATGTTCGCGAAAACGGACACCAACCAGCAGGCACAGCTCGTCAGCCTGCTGACCCGCTACAGCGAGACGGTCTAGAATTTTCGCTCACCGCTTCGTCGCCGCAATGGCATAGCGGTGTTGGGTCGTGCGCTCCAGGCTCTTGAGTAACGGCATATGCTTCGCCTGCTCTCGGTGGATGCGCTTCAGGTCATAGTCCACGAAGATGTCCTTAAAGCCGGCCTCTCGGAGCATAGTGACGACTTCGGAGGAGCGCGCTCCCTTGGAGAAATAGACCTGCCGCAGAATCCGCTCATGAGCCTCGCGCATCGCATTCGGGTTTGCGGAAACCTGTCTCCCGATGAGGCGCTCGAAAACGCGGATCACGCGCTTGACGATCGTATCCGAGACAAAGTCGCCATCGACGATGAGCACCTTCCCGCCGGGCTTCAACAGCGAGTGCCACTCCTTGAAGGCCGCTTTCGGGTCGACGAGCGTCCAGACGAGATGGCGTGTCACGATCACGTCGTAGCTCTCACGCTGTTCCAGCGTGCGCTCGGCATCACCCATGACGAACCGGATCTGCGTTCCGCGCGATTCCGCTTTTGCGCGAGCACGGGCGAGCATCTGTTCCGACCAATCGAGCCCCGTCACACCAAAACCCATCCCGTCGAGAAGATGGGAGATCACCCCTGTGCCGCTGGCGAGATCGAGCGCCGCCCGCCCCTCCCCCGCCCCGAGATGGCGCAGGAAGAGCTGACGCCATGCCTGCCGCTCCGCCTCCGAGAAAATCTCGTGCCCTGCCTGCTCATCGAAAGTCGCAGCGCGGGCTGACCAATAGTCACGGATTTCATCACGAAGCGTGTAGTTCGACGTCATCAGACAGGCTCATATGATTGGCAATCAATGGTCACTTATCGGGCAATTTCAGTATCGTCAAATTATAAACATTCTAAACAAAGAATTTAATGATTCCAAACTAAGCAAACAAACGACATACTTTGAAACATTTCCAAATTATACTTCTTGAGATACTTTGCGCATAAGCATAGGAGGAGGCCATTCCCTTCAGGTACGAGGCTTCCCATGCAACTGCCCAAATTAGCGCTCTGCGCGGCCCTGGCATTGATCTCTCTTCTGCCAATGCCCGCCAAGGCGGCCGACTCGAAGATCACCGTCACCGACATTACCGGTCGTCAGGTCGAGGTGAAGACGCCGGTCGACAAGGTGATCCTGGGCGAAGGACGCCAGATCTATTTCGTTGCGGCGCTTGACAGCGACAACCCCTTTAAGCGCGTCGTCGGCTGGCGCGACGATTTCGAGAAGGCGGATCTCGACGGCTACAAGGACTACCTCGCCAAGTACCCGAACATCGCGAAGCTCCCGAAATTCGGCGGCACGAAGGAAGGCACGTTCGAGATCGAGCAGGCGATTGCGCTCGCGCCCGACGTGATGATCATGAACCTGGAAGCCAAGACCGCGACGGACGATGCGAAGCTCATCGAGAAGCTCGGCAAGGTCGGCATCCCGGTCGTGTTCGTGGATTTCCGCGAGAAGCCTTTCGAGAACACCGAGCCGAGCATGAAGTTGATCGGCAAGCTGTTTGGCARGGAAGCCCGTGCGGACGAGTTCATCGCGTTCCGCAAGGAGCAGATCGAGCGCGTGACAGAGCGTCTTGCCAAGGCCAACCCGCCCAAGCCCCTGGTGATGGTGGAGCGCGCAGCCGGCTACACGGACGATTGCTGCATGTCCTTCGGCAACGAGAACTTCGGCAAGATGGTCGAGATCGCCGGCGGCATCAACATGGCCGCCAAGATCATTCCCGGCACCTTCGGCGTCGTGAACCCGGAGCAGATCATCGCCTCCAATCCCGATCATGTGATCGCCACCGGTTCGAACTGGGAATTGTTCGTGCCCGGCGGCGCATGGGTGGGCGTGGGCTCCGGCGCCAACAAGGCCGAGGCCCGGCGCAAGCTCTCCGCCCTGATGAAGCGCCCCGCCTTCACCGGCATCAAGGCGGTGCAGAACAATCAGGTCCACGCCATCTGGCATCAGTTCTACAACAGCCCCTACCAGTTCGTCGCCATTCAACAGATCGCCAAGTGGCAGCATCCTGATCTGTTCAAGGATCTCGATCCCGAGCAGACGATGAAGACGCTCTATGAGCGCTTCCTGCCGGTCGCTTACAAGCCGGGCTACTGGGTTTCGCTGAGCGACAAGGAATAGTCTTTTGGCCCAAACGGCATCCATGGCCGCCCATACGGGGCGCGGTGCATACCGCGCCCTCGTGCAGCGCAAGAAGCTCGTTCTTCTCGCGCTCGGCATCATCCTGATTCTCTCCATCGTCGCCGATCTCGGCCTGGGGCCAGCCCGCTACACCATGCGGGAGGTCGTGCTCGCGCTGATGGGGTCGCCGGATATTTCCAACCAGGTCTCCGTAGTGATCTGGGATATCCGTATGCCAGTCGCCTTGATGGCGGTGGTTGTCGGCGCGGCTTTGTCGGCAGCGGGCGCGCAGATGCAGACCATCCTGAACAATCCGCTCGCGAGTCCGTTCACGCTCGGCATCTCGGCGGCCGCCAGCTTCGGCGCTTCGATTGCGCTCGTGTTCGGCATCGGCATTCTGCCTTTCGCCATCGAGTACGTGGTCTCGATCAACGCCCTGGTCATGGCCATGGTGGCGGCTCTCTTCATTCACCTGATGAGCCAGAAGCGCGGCGTCACGGTCGAGACCATCGTTCTGCTCGGCATCACGCTCGTTTTCACCTTCAACGCGCTCTTGGCGCTCGTGCAGTTTCTCGCCTCCGAGCAGGCGCTCGCGGCGGTCGTGTTCTGGACCATGGGCAGCCTCACCCGCGCCACATGGCCCAAGCTCGCGATCACGACCGTCATCGTCGTCGTGGCTTTGCCGCTGTTCTTTCGCCGCGCGTGGGCGCTGACAGCGCTTCGCCTCGGCGAAGACAAGGCTGCGAGTTTCGGCGTGAACGTTCGCTGGCTCAGGCTCGAGACGATGCTGATCGTCAGCGTGCTCGCAGCGGTGCCCGTGGCCTTCGTCGGCACGATCGGTTTCGTCGGCCTCGTCGGCCCGCATATCGCACGCATGCTGATCGGCGAGGATCAGCGCTTCTTCCTGCCGGCCTCCGCTCTCTCGGGCGCCGCGATGCTGTCGCTGACATCCGTGATCAGCAAGTCGCTCATTCCGGGCAGCATCATTCCCATCGGCATCATCACCGCATTGGTGGGCGTGCCATTTCTCTTCAGCCTGATCATGACCAATCGGAGACGGGCATGGTAGCCACGCTTCAACTCGACGAAGTCGGAGTCCGCTACGGCAAGCGGGAGGTACTTTCCGGCATCACCACCCCCACGCTCAAGGGCGGTGAGGTCACGGCGGTGATCGGCCCGAATGCCGCCGGCAAGTCGAGCCTCTTCCGGCGCATCGCGGGACTTTTGAGCGGCCCTGGAAAAATCGTCGCAAGCGGCCTCAACAAATCCGCATCCTCGGCCATCTGCTACATGCCGCAGGACACTTCCGTGAACACCGTGCTTACGGTTTATGAATCGGTTCTTCTCGYGCGCAAGCAGGGCACGGATCCGCGCGTCAGCGATGCGGATCTCGAAGCCGTGGACGAGATCCTCGGCGCCCTGCGAATCGAAAGCATCGCGTTCAAGGGTTTGTCGGAACTCAGCGGCGGGCAACGGCAACTGGTTTCGCTGGCTCAAACTCTGGTGCGGAACCCGGAGATCCTGCTTTTGGACGAGCCAACGAGCGCGCTCGATCTGAACCGACAGGTCGAAGTGCTGGCGCTGATCCAGACTCTCGCGCGCAAGCGACAGATGTGTGTGGTGATCGCCATCCACGATCTCAACCAGGTTCTGCGGGTCGCAGACCGGGTCATGGTGATCGATGCGGGAACCATGGTGAAATGCGGCCCGTCCGAGGCGGTGATCACGCCGGAATTGCTGCGGGACATCTACAAGGTCGAAGGCAGGATCGAGCGATGCTCCCGGTTGTGCAGCCAGGTCATCATCGACGGCCCCATCGTCCATCACGCCTGAGCCAATACCGGACGGCATACCGGCGGGCGCCAGATCTGGAACCCGACCGGAACCCGCGGGTTCTTCTCTCATAGCCACGCTTGGAGAGAGCAACGGCTGCGGGTTGAGTAATGGCGCGTGAGACCAGCCTTCCGGAGACGAACAAGGACTATGCCATAGGCCTCGGGCGCGCCTTCGGCGGCGCGGTGCTTTTCGCCATCCCGCTCCTCATGACCATGGAGATGTGGTCGCTCGGCTTCTCCATGGGCCGGGGCCGGCTGCTGCTGTTCGTGGCCTGCAACTTTGCGATTCTGATCGGGATGTCCTATTTCGCGGGCTTCGAGAAGACGTTCAGCTGGAAAGAGGATGTGCTGGATGCCTTCGCCGCTTTCGGGGTCGGCGTTCTCACATCCGCGCTCATGCTGTTTATCCTCGCCGCGATCACCTTCGACATGACTTGGAACGAGATCGTCGGAAAGATTGCCTTGCAAAGCGTTCCCGCCAGCATCGGCGCCATGCTGGGAAGCAAGCAGTTGGGGGCCGAGCAGGACATCGAGGCGGAAGACGAGCGCAAGCGGCAGGCAGGCTATAGCGGGGAACTGTTCCTGATGTTGGCGGGCGCGCTTTTCCTGGCGTTCAACGTGGCGCCGACGGAAGAAATGATCCTGATCGCCTTCCAGATGTCGCCCTGGCATACACTCGCCCTCGGCGGCATTTCCATAGTTCTCCTCCACGTCTTCGTTTATGCCGTCGGCTTCTCGGGCCAGGAAAGCCGGCCTGAAAACGGCACCTTCGTCTCGACCTTCCTTCACTTCACCCTGGCAGGCTACGGCATCGCCCTTCTGGTCAGCCTGTACGTGCTCTGGACCTTCGGCCGAACGGAAGGTGTCGCACCGGCCGAAATTGCGAACATGGCCGTCGTGCTCGGCTTTCCAGCCTCCTTGGGCGCTGCAACGGCAAGGCTTGTGATATGAAAGCGGCAATGAAAAGCGACAGCACGCATAAGGATGAGCGTTCGTCAGAGATCGCCCAGCATACGCCCTTGCTCGAATGGATCGCTTCGGGGATCGGCCTGCTGCTGGTTGTCTGCATGCTCGGCTTCATTGGATGGCAGGCGCTCGACGATCCGAGATCTCCGCCCGCGATTACCGTCGAAGCCTCCGATGTGAGCTCTGTTCCAGGCGGCTACCGCGTGATCTTCCAAGCACGGAATGCAGGCGGCGCAGCGGCGGCCCAAGTGCGGATCGACGGTGTCGTATCGACCGGCAATCAGGGACCTGAAACCAGCAGCGTGATCCTCGACTACATTCCTGGACACTCTGCGCGCGAAGGCGGATTGTTCTTCACGCAGGATCCCCGAACAGGAAATCTGGCTTTGCGCGCATCGGGATTCGCCAAACCCTGAAAGCCGTTCACTCTGAGCATGAAACCAGAGAACGGCACAGATCGCGGAAAGGTAAACTGGCGATCCCGGGAAGACTCGAACTTCCGACCTTCGGTTTAGGAAACCGCTGCTCTGTCCTGCTGAGCTACGGGACCGCGTGAGGAAAGGGGATGTAGCACGGTCGAGGGGAGCATTCCAGAGGGGTTACGGGCTGGGTCTCGTCGGCCTGTTTCATCTGAGGGACCACGGAACTCACCCTCCCCGGATCGGTTTGAAGGAGGAACCGGAGGCATGCCATGGCTCAGACCCTGCGCGAGTTCCTGACCCAAGTGGAGAATCTTCCGCCCGACACGCTGCTCTGCGTGGCCGAGGTGGACGAAGCCTTTGCGGCGCATGTGGCCGAAGTCGAAATCATTCCGGACGCCAAGGAGCAGAACCGGAAGGCGGAGGGCACGGAAGCCGTCGAGCTCGGCAACGGCAAGCAGATGGTCGTCGTGATCCGCTGGTGATCGCCTTCAGCCATTTACCTGTAATGATCGACCCGCAGGACCGCGCAGCCCGACAGGAAAGCCGGATCAAGAAAAGCACTGAATCATCGCAATGAAGTAACAGGACGATGCTGGCCCTTCGTCAAGGGCACTGTATGATCCTGGTCGATGACGGGACCGTTCTTATGGATTATCGCCGCCCTTGGCCTTGCTTCAGCCATTGGCTTTTCGCCTGTAGCGGCGCAGGGGAATGCCGATCCGAAAAGGACGGGGCAGGACGCACGCCGTTGCGGCGGCACTCTCGTTGAGAACAAGCTCACCACCATCGGCGCCGAGGGGGATTTTGCTTTATCCGATGGACAACCGGCCAAGCTGTCCGGCCTCCGGCTACCGGAGACAGATTTGCACCGCCGGCAGGCCGTGGAGCTTCTGCGAGTCCAAAGGGAAAAATCCGTTATCGTCGAGAGCCTTGGCGAAAAGGACAGATGGGGCCGCCTGCCTGTCAGGATCAGGCTTTCCAGCGCTGAAACCGGCAGCGATTTAAGCCACATCCTCGTCGAGGCCGGACTTGCCATCGTCGATCCGGGGCCTGAGCGGGTCTTCTGCCAGCCGGAATTACTGGCTTTTGAGGAACGGCCCGTGAACAGCGCCTTGGTGTTTGGGCCGATGCCCGCTATAACCCCATTCCTGCCGAGCAAAACGAGCTTTTGCGGGAGCGTGTCGGCAGCTTCGTCATCGTCGAAGGACGGGTGCGGAGCGTGGGCGAGCGCAAGCAGACAACCTATTTGAACTTCGGGGGGCACTGGGCAGAAGACTTCACGATCGTCATCCCTCGGAAAGTCTGGACCCTGATGGCGGAACGCGGCCTTGACGCTGCTTCGCTGAAGGGCCGGAGGATCCGGGCCCGAGGCATTTTGCAGACTTGGCAAGGTACGGCTTTGACCATTGAAATGCCGGAGATGATTGAGCGTCTTGAAGGCAATCGCTTGCCCCGATGAGCACGCATGAGCGACACACGTCAGACAGGTAAGATCCGGATCGCCGGCATCCTTATGATCTCGGCCCTCGTTTCGGCCTGCTCGAGCTTTGGCGGCACCTCCCTGCCCGCCAATACGCCCCGGGTACTCGGCCCGGACCGGGATAGGGACCATGTGCGCCTCGTCGCGGCCTTCGGCGGCGAAGGTCGGGCGCCCCAGCTCCAGAAGCTTCTGTCGGATGCGGTGAACCGCCTGGTCATGGCGACCGACAGGCCGGACGAGGCCTATCAGGTCACCATTCTCAATTCGCCCGTGGTCAATGCCTTCGCCCTGCCGAATGGCCGTCTCTACGTGACCCGCGGTTTGCTGGCGCTCGCCAACGACACGTCCGAGGTCGCGGCCGTGCTGTCGCATGAAATCGCCCACGTCACGCTGCGCCACGCTTCGCAGCGCAATGAATTGCAGGCGCGCTCCGACCTGATCGAACGGGTCGCGGAAAACGTGCTCAACGATTCCCAGGAAGCAGCCGTGGTGCAGGACCAAGCCCGCTCGACGCTGGCAAGCTTCTCCCGGTCCCAGGAGCTCGAAGCGGACAAGACCGGCGTCGCCGTGCTCGCGCGCGCTGGTTTCGATCCTTACGGCGCTCCTCGCTTCCTCACCGCGCTTGGCCGCTCGGCGGCCAGTTCCAATACCAGCGGCGAGCGAGTGACCTCGCATCCCAGCACGACCGAGCGCATTTCTCGCGCCTTGCAGGCAGCGCGCCGCGCCGGCCCGCCTGGCATGGGCGAGACGGGACGGGCCGATTATCTGGCAGCGCTCGACAGCCTCGCCTATGGCGACGATCCGGGCGATGGGGTGGTCAAGGGCCGCCGCTTTATCCATGCGCGTCTCGGGGTCGCCTTCGAGGCCCCTGAAGGCTTCACTCTGGAGAACACCTCCCAGGCGGTTCTCGGCGCGTCGAACGACGGTGAGCGGCGCCTGCTGTTCGATGCCGCCGATACGCCCAACGGCCAGAGCCTCGAAGACGTGCTCCGCTCTACATGGACGGACACGATCGAGCCTGGCAGCCTCGTGACCGCGACGATCAACGACCTGCCTGTGGTCATGGCCCTGTCCAACGGCAAGGAATGGACGTTCCGCCTCTCCGCCATCCGCATCGGCAACACCACGTACCGCCTCATCATGGCGGCGCGCACCGGCGGCAGTGACCTGGAGAACATGTTCAACCGCACCTTGAACAGCGTGCGGCAGGTGCAGGCCGACGAGGCGCGGCGCATCCGACCCCTGAAGCTGCAGATCGCTACCGCCCAGCGAGGCGACACACCTCAGACTCTGGCCGCGCGCATGCCCGTGGATCGGTCGTTGGAGCGCTTCCTGCTGCTCAACGGCCTTGAGCGCAATTCGCAGATCAAGGCCGGCGAGCGCTACAAGATCGTTGTCGAATAGCGGCGGTCGGGTTTTCGTAATTTAACTCTGAGCGTCTGACCTTCAAAGGCCATGGCGCGTCTTTCCTCGCCTTTGCGGAGAGGGATTGAGTGGGGTCGCAAAGTCAGAGTGCTGCGCTGTATCCAGTAAGCACGATAGCCCTACCTCGTCATGGCCGGGCTTGTCCCGGGCGTGACGAGTAGAAAAGCGCTGCGCTCCTCATATCGGGATCACCGGCACGAGGCCGGTGATGACACTGCGATTGATTGGTTCAATCATTCACCCGGTCGCACCACCTCCACCCCTCAAGGCGTGGGAAACACGCGCCCTATCCTTTTCCAGTGAGCTTCTCACGATAAGGATATTGCTTCGGCCACTGAACCATATCTCAAACGCAATCAGGCGAGCCATTCCTGGCTCGCCTGATGTGTAATGCGTTGCGTGTTGAGCGTGTTAGACGAATGCGCCGGAGGCCTGGGGGTATCGCTCGATCAGGGCGCGCTTCAGTTTTTCCAGGGCGCGGTTCTCGATCTGGCGCACGCGTTCCTTCGAGATGCCAAGGCGGTCGCCGAGGAACTCGAGGGTCACCTGTTCGTCATCGAGACGGCGGGCCCGCAGGATGCGCAGCTCGCGTTCGTTGAGCACTTCGAGAGCCTGCCTGAGCCAGCGCACGCGGCGCTCGGTATCGATCACTTCGGTGACGCTCTCGTCCGGAAGCGGGCTGTTGTCCACGAGGAACTCCACACGCTCCGCCGAATTGGAGGAGTCGGCATCGAGAACAGGCGCATTGAGAGACGTATCGGGTGCCGAGAGGCGCGCGTCCATCAGGGCCACGTCGGCCTTGGAGACGCCGATGGCCTCAGCGATCTTCGCGTGAACTTCCGAGGAGATGCGCTCCTCGCCACCACGAGTCAGGCGAGCCCGCAACCGGCGCAGGTTGAAGAAAAGAGCCTTCTGTGCGGAACTTGTTCCACCACGGACGATTGACCAGTTACGAAGGATGTAATCCTGTACGGAGGCACGGATCCACCAAGTCGCATAAGTTGAGAAGCGAACTTCGCGCTCAGGCTCGAAGCGGGCGGCGGCCTCGAGGAGGCCCACATGCCCTTCCTGAACCAGATCAGCCATCGGAAGACCGTAATGGCGGAAGCGGGCAGCAAGCGCGATGACGAGGCGCATATGCGCTGCGGTCAATTGGTGAAGAGCAACTTCGTCGCGCTGTTCCTTCCAGCGCACGGCAAGCAGATGCTCCTCTTCTCTTTCGAGAAAAGGGGCATTCATGGCGGCGCGAACGAAACGACGACGAACGCCTGAGATTTCTCCCATTGTGTCCTCCCTTGGCACAGACACAACGGGTAAGGCGGGAAAAAGTTCACGCCAAACAGCCAAGTTTTGCAAAATAGATTCCAAACCCCTGAAAACAAGGTGTTTGGTCAAGAAAAAGCCCGGCATCGAGCCGGGCTTTTTGAGTGCAATGCAATATGGAAGAGGGCTTACGCCGCTTCTTCCTGCACGTCCTCGCCATCGGCTTCGTCCGCCTCGGCGCCCTTGGCACGGCGCGGGGACTTGGCGAGGCTCTGCTCGATGAGCTTCAAGGCTTCCGTATCCGTGATCTTGTTGACGGCCGAAATCTCGCGCACGACGCGGTCGAGGGCGGATTCGTAAAGCTGGCGCTCGCTGTACGACTGCTCGGGCTGAGCCTCGGAGCGGTAGAGGTCGCGTACGACTTCCGTCACGGCGATCAGATCGCCCGAATTGATCTTCGCTTCRTATTCCTGKGCCCGGCGCGACCACATGGTGCGCTTCACGCGGGCACGCCCCGTCAGAACGTCCAAGGCCTTTTGAACCAGAGCCGGTTCGGCAAGCTTGCGCATGCCGACGCTGGCAGCTTTCGCGGTCGGGACACGAAGAACCATCTTGTCCTTGTCGAAGGAGACCACGTAGAGCTCCAGCTTGAAGCCGGCGATTTCCTGCTCCTCGATGGCCGTGATGCGGCCGACGCCGTGAGCGGGATAAACAATGGCTTCGCCGGACTTGTAACCCAGGCGCTGGGTGGACTTCTTAGCGGTTGTCATGCGAGAGAGGCCTCCTTGCATGGTCCCCCGCTCAGGCGGGGGAGCAATGGTTCCACTGGGCAGGGCCCCAGGGGAACGAGAATGAGATGAGTGTTTACGGACCTTGACAGGTTCGCTCGACTCCCTGATGTAAGCAGCAACTACAAATGCTCTCGCCCCGACCTGAAGGTAGTGGAAACTCCCTTAGGTCAGAGTTTGTGCATCATTGCTTCAGTGTGTGAACCGACGACCTTGCGAGACGGTGCACGGCTTGAGCGCAAGCGACGGCATCTGTGGACCCTATCACAGACCAGCCGAAAAAGCAAAAATATTTCAAAGCATAGCGTAAAGAAGCTCGGTTTATGGCCGAGCTCCGGATTGGGTACATCAGGCGGAAAACGCGCCCTGATTCTCTAGCGACGGAGGTCTTTGGGTCACCCCAAAGGGTACTTGCGGGGCGCTTTAATCGCCCTCGCCGGGATTCGCAGAGAAATGGGCCTCGAACTTACCTGCCACGCCGTCGAATTCCTTGGCGTCGGCCGGCGGGTCCTTCTTCTGCGTGAGGTTGGGCCAGCTCTTGGCCATGTCGGCATTGAGCTTCAGCCATTGCTCGAGCCCGGGCTCCGCATCCGGCTTGATGGCCTCGGCCGGGCATTCAGGCTCGCAGACGCCGCAATCGATGCACTCGTCCGGGTGGATGACGAGCATGTTCTCGCCCTCGTAGAAACAGTCCACCGGGCATACTTCCACGCAGTCCATGTATTTGCACTTGATGCAATTTTCAGTGACGACGTAGGTCATGAACGGTCCTTCGAGGGTCTGTTCCAGAGTAAAAGCTTGAGATGCTGCCGCTCTAGCTCTTGTCGCCTTCGCTGACAAGCACTCCATCGCTTGCATTGAGATCGATGTAGAGCTGCCTTGCTTCCGGCGCAGGGCCTCGGCGTAGCCCAAGGTCTTCGACCCTTACCACTAAGGTCGTGCGGGCGAGGGCGAGAGTGACCACGTCACCGATGGCGACCGCCTTTGCGGCATTGTCGGTGCGCTGGCCGTTGACACGCACGAAGCCGCTTACGACGAGCTTGGCGGCGAGCGTCCGGGTTTTGGCGAAGCGTGCGAACCAGAGCCACTTATCAAGTCGCTGCCGGTCCTCACGCATCGCGAAGGCTCACTTCTTGCTGTCTTCCAGCTGGGCCTTGAGGGCCATCAGCTTGGCGAAGGGCGAATTCGGGYCCGGCTGCTTCTCGCGCCGCTCCTGTCCGCCATCGCGACGGTGATCGGCGCGCTTGTCGGGACGCGGACCACGGCGATCGTCCTGACGGGGACCACGCGGCGGCCGGTTCTGCGGACGCCCGCCCTCCCCTTGCCCCTGCCCATCGCGGCGGGGGCGCTCAGCCTGGCCGTCGCCATGGCGGGGACGCCGATCGCCACGCTCGGGGCGCTCACCGCGCTCGGAGCGTTCGCCACCGCGTTCATGGCGTCCGCCACGGGCCTCACGGCCTTGGCGGGCGTGACCGCCCTCGTGATGACGGCGATGCTGACGCCAGACCTCGATCAGTTCGGGTTCTGCGGATGCCTCGCCTGCAGCCTCGGGAGCTGCTTCCGCTGCACCTTCCGCCGGGGCCAGCATTTGACCCTCTGGGGATGCCACGGCCTCAGCGGCGCTCTCCGCGACCGTCTCGACCGACACGGAAGCATCGGGAGCCTCAACCGCGACAGCGCCGGTTTCCTCGGCGACAGCCTGGGTCTCAGTCGCTGCCTCCGTGGAAGCCTCCGCGGGAGCCGCCTCAACTTCCACAGCCTGCGGCGCGGCCGCCAGCGGAACGGTGATCGCGGGGCCTGCGCGGCGCTCCGCGACATAGCCGAGGGACTTCAGGATGGTGGCGAAATCCTCGCCGGCGCAGCCGACGAGAGACGTCATGGCAACGGTCGGCACGAAGCTCTCGCCATCGGCGGCACCTGCCGGCGGCTCACCGGGCGTAATGCCCGGGCGATAGGAGATGGCGGGACGGATCAAGTCGGCCAATCGCTCCAGAATATCCACACGCACAGCCCGTCCGCCGCAGACGCGGAAGCCGGCGGCGCGGTAGAGGCCCGCTGCGATCTCCGTATCGACCGGGATCGAGGTGCGGCCGGATTGGGCGAGATGGGCGATCTCATCGATGCCCTTCTGGTCGAGGCCGCCGTTCTGCAGCGCCCAAAGCTGCGTCGCGAGAACGCGCGGAGCGGGCTTCAGCAGGGCCGGCAAATAAAGATGGTAGGCGCCGAAGCGCACGCCCGCCTTGCGGAGCGCCGCGCGGGCGTCCTGGTCGAGGCTGCGGACGTCGTTGAGAACCTTCGCGCGCTCCAAAACGCCGAGGGACTCGCCGATCTGGAAGGCGATGCCACGGGCAAGGCCCGCGAGCTCCGCGTTGGTCTCCAGTTCCATGACGGAGCCAAGCAGGCGCACCACATAAGCCTTGAGCCAGGCGCGCAGGCGGTTCTCGACCTTGTCGCGGGCCGGGCCGGTCAGATGCTCGTCCGAGAGAATGCGCACGCGCGGCTCGAACAGCTTGTCGCCGGTCTCCAGCTTGGCCACCGGGTCGCCCATCCAGCGGATGGTGCCGTCGTTGGATAGCACCAGCGTGGTGTCAGGGGTCTCGGCAAACCGGTCCGCCCGCGCCTCGATCTCGCCGGCCAGCGCCTTGCTGGCAGCGTTGCGCAGGGTCTTGGCTTCCGTCGTATCGGCCTGGGGGTCGGGCACGAAGTGGAATCCGTGCAGGTGGCCGATATGCTGTCCCTCGACGGTAACGTCGCCGGTGGTCGTAATTTCCGCTTCGAGCATCGTGTTCTCTCTCAAGCGCCGCATGAGAACGCTTGTCCTTCGGTCGATGAACCGTTGGGCCAGACGTTCATGAAGCGCATCCGATAGCTTGTCCTCTACCTGACGCGCAACACCCTGCCAATGCTCCGGGTCCTTCAACCAGTCGGGACGGTTAGCAACGAAGGACCAGGTTCGCACCTGGGCGATGCGATTGGAGAGGGTGTCGATGTCCCCATCCGTACGGTCCATGGCCAGAAGATGGCGCGAGAACCAATCCGCCGGAACGGCTCCATCCTTCATGAGAAAGCGGTAGAGCTGGCCGATCAGATCCGAATGGGTCTGGGGTGAAACCTTCCTGTAATCAGGCACTTGGCAGATCTGCCAGAGCCGCTCCACCGCATAGGGCGTGCGCGCGAAGGCCTGGATATCGTCGTCCCGGGCAAGCAGTTCGAGGGCTGCCAAGTCCTCGCCCATGGGCGCGCGCACGAGGCCATGCTCGCGGGGCTGGTGGCCCAGTGAATCGCGCAGGCGACTGAGCGAAGAAAAATCCAAATCCGGGTTGCGCCATTGCAGAATGCGCACCGGATCGAAGGTGTGATTCTCGAGCGCTTCCACCGTTTCCGCATCGAAAGGCGGGCAGCGGCCCGTGGAGCCGAAGGTGCCGTCGCGCATGTAGCGGCCCGCTCGCCCCGCGATCTGGGCGAGTTCGGCGTTGTAGAGCTTGCGGAAGCGAAAGCCGTCGAACTTCTTGTCGGAGGCGAAGGCCACGTGATCGACATCGAGGTTGAGGCCCATGCCGATGGCGTCGGTGGCGATCAGGTAATCCACGTCCCCATTCTGGTAGAGCTCGACCTGCGCGTTGCGGGTGCGGGGCGAAAGCGCGCCGAGGACTACCGCAGCACCACCGCTCTGGCGCCGGATCAGCTCCGCGATGCTGTAGACCTCCTCCGCCGAGAAGGCGACGATGGCCGAGCGGCGGGGAAGGCGGGAAACCTTTTTCTCGCCGGAGAATGTGAGCTGCGACAGGCGCGGGCGCGTGACCACATGGACGCCGGGGATCAGCGCCTCGATCAGCGGGCGCATGGTCATGGAGCCAATGAGGAGCGTCTCCTCACGCCCGCGCTGATTCAGGAGCCGGTCGGTGAACACATGGCCGCGATCGAGGTCGGCGGCTAACTGCACCTCGTCGATGGCGACGAAAGCCACATCGACGTCCCGGGGCATGGCCTCGACGGTGGAGATCCAGTAGCGCGGCCGGTCCGGCTTGATCTTTTCCTCACCTGTGATGAGAGCCACGTTGTGATGGCCCGCCTTCTCCACGACCCGGTTATAGACCTCGCGGGCGAGCAGGCGCAGCGGCAGGCCGATCATCCCGCTTTCATGGCCGAGCATGCGCTCGATGGCGAGATGGGTCTTGCCGGTATTCGTCGGCCCGAGCACGGCTGTCACGCCGCGCGCGCGCACTTGCGGAGGAAGGGAACGGCGGGCCATGAAACGGGTAATGAGGATCTTATCCCGAGTGAGAGGGGCAAGAAGTCCAGCACCATGTGCAGGCAGTCTTCTTGCAAACGAGCCTGGCCGCTCATCCGGCAGGCTTAACCCCTTATATGGGGCCGCAGCTGCGTTCCGCTACCCGCTCGCACGCGTTTTGGCAGAGGTTTGCAAGCGATTTTCAGGGCTTACTGAGCAGCATCCGCTTTGATGGGCTGGGTCGCCCTGGCGCGAGGCTTGGTCGAGGTCGGCGTGACCTTGGCTTCACCTTCCACCGACCAGCTGGCGGCCTCGAGCTCGCCCATGCCGATCATGGTGCGTACGGCGACCTTGATAGGGAACAGCACCCGCTGCCCTTCCACCGGCGCCAGCCACACGTTCATGTCTTTGTTCTCCTGCATGAACTTGGTGGAAGGCCGCTCGCTTCTGTGGCCGGAGATCGGCACCCAGCGGGCGTTGCAGACGAGAACGGGGCCGGAATAGCCCGGCACCTCGATATTCTTCGTCTCCGCATAGGAGAGGATCACGTTCTGGCGGGTCGCCCCATCGAAGACCGGGAGCGTGCGGTTGCAATTGGCCTCGTCGGTGAGGCTCTTCGCCGCGACCGCCGGCATGATGAGCGCGCTTATGGGATCAATGACCCCCTTCTTGTCGGCATCCTTGACGGGGACCCGGTCGGATTTGGGCTCGACGGGCGGGTTGATCTCCACCTCCGCCACGTTGCCGGAGACGAGCCCCATGCGCACAGTCCGCTGCTCGCCGGAGGATTTCGACGTCACCGAGAAGCCCTGCGGCTGGAGCTGGGCGCCGGAAATCGTGCCCGAGGCATTGCCGAAGCCCTTGCCGCCGGTGAAGGCCCGCACGAGGCCCGTCATCTTCACATTGCCCTCAACCTCATATTTCGGACCGATGAAGGTAGAGGACAGGTCGACTTTCCCGATCGGCAGGCCTGCCAGGGAAAGGTCGTAGTTGACCTTGAGCTTCTGGGCGTGAGCCTGCGTGCCGATTCCGGCAAGGATCATGGTCACGAAGGCGGAGGCGATGAGGCGCATAGGGCTATCCCGATAGTCTATTCTGTTGCATCGCAGGTGAATCGGAATAAATGATGACCATGATGTCGCAAAAAAACGAGATGCGACATCGCACTATTCTTGACGGGGTGGGGGTTTTCAGCCTATAGCCCTGCACCTTCCAAGGACTTCTGGTGTCCGGCCGCGTGGGATCTGCGTTGAGGCAAACCCGCGAAATCGAGGCCGCGACCCTAATGACGATAGGATTGAACCCATGTCGCGCCGTTGCGAATTGACCGGCAAGGCCGTGCTGAGTGGCCACCTGGTGAGCCACTCTAACCGCAAGACGAAGCGGAAGTTCCTGCCGAACCTCTGCAACGTCACGCTCCAGTCTGACGCCCTGCAGCGCTCCGTGCGCCTGCGCGTGTCTGCCCATGCTCTGCGTTCCGTCGAGCATCGCGGTGGCCTCGATGCCTTCCTGGCGAAGGCTTCGGCTGACGAGCTGTCGAACACCGCCCTCACCGTGAAGCGCGAGATCGAGAAGAAGCTCGCTGCTGCGAGCTGATCTCGGTTTCGACTGAAATTTTGCGCAGCGGGCGGCCTCACAGCCGCCCGTTTTGCGTTGCTTCTATAGCCAAGCCGCTCCAAGGAGGGCCGCCCGTGACCAAGATCGACCACCGCGATTTCCTGATCGCCCTGACCGCGATGACCCTGGTCGTTCTCGCGTCGAATATCCTGGTCCAGCATCCCTTCACGCATCTGGGACTGGGCGACTACCTGACCTGGGGCGCCTTCACCTATCCCTTCTCGTTCCTCGTGACGGATCTGTCGAACCGCCGCTTCGGTCCGAAGGGCGCGCGCCGGGTCGTCTATGTGGGCTTCGTTCTCGCCGTGGCGCTCTCGGTCGTTCTCGCGACCCCGCGCATCGCCATCGCCTCGGGTGCGGCCTTCCTGCTGGCGCAGCTTCTCGACATCCAGATCTTCTCGCGCCTGCGCAACAAGGCGTGGTGGATGCCGCCCTTCGTGTCCTCGGTGATCTCGTCGGGCCTCGACACAGTGATCTTCTTCTCGTTCGCCTTCTATTGCGGCGCGATTCCCGGCCTCGGCCTGACGATCAGCGACGTGCTCATGCAAGCCGGCATCGCGGACCAGTGCATCGCCTTGCCGTGGGTGAACTTGGCCGTTGCCGATTATCTCGTGAAGCTGGCGCTCGCCGCCATCGCGATTGCGCCCTATGGCGCGATCCTCGCTATCATGCGTCCGAGGATCCAGCGGGCCGCCTAACGGCGGCCCTACCCTTCACAATCAGAGAACCTCTTCCGCGTAAGGCGGGTGGGGAATGGCCTGATGGGCTGCGCGCAGCGCGGCGGACCAGCGCTCGCGCAGATCCCGGAAATAAGGCTCGTCCTCCTGGATGCGGTAGGTCACCTGGGCCTTCAGGGCATCGCGCTTGGCCACCACGATATCGATGGGAAGGCCCACGCCGAGATTGGACTTGAGGGTCGAGTCCATGGAGATGAGCCCGAGCTTGAGGGCCTCCACCAATTCCGTTTGATAAGAAATCGCGCGGTCGAGAATCGGCTTGCCGTATTTCGGCTCGCCGATCTGCAGGAAGGGCGTGTCCACGGTGGATTCGATGGCGTTGCCAGCAGAATAGACCTGATACAGCCGCATCTGCCCCTGCCCGATCTGGCCGGCGAGCAGCATGGTGACGTCGAAGGTCATGCTGCGMTTTTCCAATTCTGCGCCGTCGATGGCATAGACTTGGCGGATGACGCGGCCGACGAGCTGGGCGGCCTTGAACATGCTGGGCACGTTCATCAGCGTCTCGATCTCGCCCGTCTCCGGGTTCTCGACACCGTCGGCCAGAAGAGACAGAACGGATTGGCTGGCCGAGAGGTTGCCCGCCGTCGCCAGCGTAATGAGCCTTTCGCCCGGCTTTTCGAACACATGCAGCTTGCGGAAGGTCGCGATGTTGTCGACGCCTGCATTGGTGCGCGTATCCGCGATCATCACAAGGCCATCCTGCACGAGGATACCGACACAATAAGTCATAGGTGCTCCCCCTGGGGCCTTCTGATCGAGCTGCAGCTTTACGGCCATTCTCACGCCTGCGACTGACGGGCGCTCTCGATCCTCAAACGAACGTCGAGCGCCTCACGGGAGATACCGTAATAGCTGCCTCGCACGGGGGCCGCATCAAGATAATCGAGGCCGATGGCTAGGCGCACATAGTGTTCCGTTGCGGAAACACCATTGGTCGGATCGAAGCTGACCCAGCCGAGATCCGGGATGAAAGCCTCCACCCAGGCGTGGCCCGCCTCTTGCACGGCCTCTCCGGGCTTATGAAGATAGCCGGACACGTAGCGGGCGGGGACGTTCAGGGACCGCGCCGCCGCCAGAAAGACATGTGAAAAATCCTGGCAGACCCCATGCCCCGCGGCGAAAGCCTCGGTTGCCGTGGTGCCGGAATGTGTCGCATCCGTATCGAATCGCAGATGCGCATGAATCGCATTGTTCAGGGCATGAGCTTGTTCGAGCGGATTGGAAGCGCCTTGTGTCGCCGCTTTGGCGAACTCGCCGATGGCGGTGCTTTCCCGGCTCAAGGGCGTCTGCCTGAGATAGAACATCTCGGGGAAGCGCTCGACCCCGCCTTGGACCACGCCGGCGGTTTCCGTGGTTTCGATCTCGCCCGCGACCCTTAAGGTGATCTGATTGACGGGTCCTGGCACGAAGAGGCTGTGGGCGATGTTGCCGTACCAATCCTCCCGCCGCAGGAGCTTGGCTTCGTGGTCCACGTCGAGTGTCCAGGACAGGACTGTCTGCCCCTCGTGCCCGCGCGGCGTCAGGCGCAGCAGCTGGATCGCCGACTTCGCGGGCTCGTCGTAGGTGTAGACGGTCTCATGTGTGATGCGGATGCGCATGATCAGCCCAGGTACTGCTGCGAGATGGCGAGACCAAGCCGGTTGTTCTCGGCGATGAACTCCTGCAGGAACTCGTGCAGCCCATGCTGGAAGATATCGTCGATGCTCCGGTTCACCAGACGGGCATGAATGGAGCGGGCCTGACGCTGCGCCGCGCCCGATGTGCCATAGCGGTGCGCGATGTCATCGAGGTGACGGGAAAGGGCGCCGTAGCAGGCGGCGAGCGAGCGCGGCATTTCCTCGCGCAGAATCAGAAGATCCGCCACGAGCCACGGGCGCAGGTTCTGGTGATAGACCCACTGATAGCTCACCAGCGCCGAAACGGAGCGGAGAATGGCCGCCCATTGATAATAATCGATGCCGCCGCCCACCTCCGCATCCTTCGGCAGCAGCACATGGTATTTCACGTCGAGCACCCGCGCCGTGTTGTCGGCGCGCTCGATGTAGAGTCCCAGGCGCGAGAACCAATAGGCATCGTTGCGCAGCATAGTGCGCATGGCCGAGCCGTCGTAGCGAAGGGATGCCTCCTTCACGAGGTTGAGGAAGCGCGGCAGCTCTTCCACCTTGATCGACTTGGCCTTGTAGCGGCGAAGATCGAGCCATGCGGAGTTGATGGCTTCCCACATCTCGGAGGTGAGCGCCGAGCGCACCGAGCGCGCGTTCTGCCGTGCCGTGTTGAAGCAGCTCTGGATGCTCGATGAATTGGCTTCCGAGAAGGCCAGGAACTCGATGACGTTCTCAGGGGTCGATTCACCATGCAGCACGCGGAACTGCTCGATACCGCCGGCAGTGAGCAGCGCCGATTCCCACTCGTTCGTAGCCTCGTCGCTATACGAGATCGGCATCGAGGCCATGCGATAGGCGACATCGAGAATGCGCGCGGTGTTCTCCGCCCGCTCCACGTAGCGGGAAAGCCAGTAGAGGCTGTCTGCATCACGGCTCAACACGGCAGAAACTCCACGCTCATACGCACCATCATTCGCTGAGCACCCAGGTGTCTTTCGTCCCGCCGCCCTGGCTGGAATTCACCACCAGCGATCCTTCCGTCAGCGCGACGCGGGTCAGGCCGCCCGGCACCAGGGTCACGCCGTCGCGTCCGCTCAACACGAAGGGGCGCAGGTCCACGTGGCGGGGCGCCAGCCCCTTCTCGGTGAAGATCGGGCTCGTGGACAAGGCAAGCGTCGGCTGCGCGATGTAATTGTCGGGCGCGGCAAGGATGCGGGCGCGGAAATGTTCGCGGGCTTCTTTCGTTGCGTGCGGACCGACCAGCATGCCATAGCCGCCCGAGCCGTTGACCTCTTTCACGACAAGCTCGTGAAGATGGTCGACCACATAGGACAACGCTTCCTTCTCGCGGCAGCACCAGGTGGGCACGTTCTTGAGGATCGGCTCCTCGCCCATGTAGAAGCGCACCATCTCGGGCACGTAAGAGTACATGGCCTTGTCGTCCGCCACGCCCGTACCAGGCGCGTTGGCGATGGCGACGTTGCCCGCGCGATAGGCAGCGATCAGCCCCGGGACGCCCAATGCGGAATCGGGACGGAACACGAGCGGATCGAGGAAGTCGTCGTCGATGCGGCTGTAGATCACATCCACGCGCTTCGGGCCTTCCGTTGTGCGCGTGTAGACGACCTCGTCGCGCACGAAGAGATCGCGCCCTTCCACCAATTCCACGCCCATCCGGTCGGCAAGGAAGCTGTGCTCGTAATAGGCGGAGTTGAGCGGGCCCGGCGTGAGCAGAACCACCGTCGGCTCCCATGGGCTGCTCGCGGGTGCGACGGATTTGAGCGTGCCCAGAAGCTCGTTGACGTAGTTCTCGATGGGGCGGATGCGCTGCATCGCCATGAGCTCCGGGAACAGGCTCATCATGACCTCACGGTTCTCCAGCATATAGGAGACACCGGACGGCGTGCGCAGATTGTCCTCGAGAACGTAGAAATCCTCGTCGTCCACGCGGACGATATCGACGCCGGCCACCTGCACGTAGATGTCGCCGCTGATCGAGAGGCCGTGCATCTGCGGCCGGTAATAGGGATTGTGAAAGACGAGTTCCGGCGGGATGATCCCGGCGCGCAGGATCTCGCGCGGCCCATAGATATCCTTCAGGAACATGTTGAGCGCACGCACGCGCTGCTCAAGCCCGCGCGACAGCCGGCTCCATTCGTTGCCGGAAAGAATGCGGGGAATGATATCGAACGGGATCAGCCGTTCCTCGGCTTCCGTCGCTCCGTAAACGGCGAAGGTGATGCCGACCCGGCGGAAGAACAGCTCCGCTTCCTCACGGCGATGTTCGAGAAGCTGCGACGGGGCCGAGGCCAGCCATTCCTGCAGCACGCGGTAGGCCTCGCGGCTTTCGCCGCCATGGCCGCTCATCTCATCGAAGATCGCTCGCGCCGTCACTAGGTCTTCTGCCTCCCGCATGGACGAAAAAGTGCAAAGATTTGCGCCACTTCCATGAAGGAGAAGCTTAGTTGCCTAAAACGAAGGACCGCAAGGGATACTTAGAGATGAGGAAAGGCAGGTAATGATGAGAAAAGGCGCAACTGCCCGTTCTCTAGGCAGAGGCAATTCACGCTCACGCTTCATGCCGCAAGGGCAAATTCCAACAGCAAAGTGCGTTGCAGTCGGGTGTTGAAGTTGTTGTCCGAGATCAGCGATATCACGGTCTCAGTGCCTTCCCGGTGAACGGCCAGGCCTTCCATGTTGTCGACCTGATGCGAGGGCTCGCTTTCGTAGATCACCTCGCCCTCCAGCCGCGCCCCAACCTTGACCGTTGATCCCGCCACGCGGCGCAGGCGGCAACCGAAGCCGCCGAGCAGGGTAAAGCGCCGCTCCAGGAGGAGCATGTCGCCCGTATCCATGAAGGCGAGATCGGTCACGTCGTAGCCGCCAGAGCGCGCAACCTCGAACGTACCCTGCCGCGAGCCGGTAAAGACGAAGCCCTGTCCGCCCTCCGCAATCCCCACGAGTGCGCCCGACAGAGGCGAGCGTGGCGGCGCAACGCCGATGGCCTCAAGCCCGCCATTGGAGGGTAGGTCCTTCATCTCCTTGGGCACCGGGATCGGAATGCCCTCGATCGGAGCCCCCGCCTTGTTGCGCCCGAACCGAACAACCGCGTGGTTGCGCTCGACGCCGACGAAGATCGCGGAGCCCGATACGGCCAGGCTCTCCGTGTCGTAAGAGCGCGACCGGCGCAGGGCCTTGCCATTGTTGAAGAGCAGCGGCGCCATGACGGCATCCGAGAGGCCGGACAAGCGGCCATCCGCTGTCTCGATGCGGGCTCTGAGAAACTGCGCATTGTCGGCAAGCGCGATCAGATCCTGCCCTTTTGCCGAGCGCCATAGGCCCGAAAAGCCGCCGAAGGCGGGCGTTTCCGACCTCAGATCCAACCCTGAGCGGAAAAGCAGCGAGTCGAAGCGGCTGCGGTCCGGATCGGTGTTGGACAGGCGGCTAATGGGCTCGGCCCGCACTACGATGGGCGTGGCATCACGGAACGCCTGCGGGCGCTGCGCGAACGCGATCTTGTTGCCGAGAAGTGCGGCGGCGGTGGCAACACCACCGCCGATAAGCAGGTTTCGCCGGCTGAAAAGCCTCACGCGTGCGCTCGGCGACGGGGCGCAGCGCCGCGTGAAGGCTGCGCGTTCTCCTCGAACAGCTCCGCGAGCTTTTCGGTCATCACGCCGCCGAGTTCCTCCGCATCGACGATAGTCACCGCGCGGCGGTAATAGCGCGTCACATCGTGGCCGATGCCGATGGCGATGAGCTCGACCGGCGAGCGGGTCTCGATTTCCTCGATGATGTAGCGCAGATGCCGTTCGAGGTAGTTGCCGGGATTGACCGAGAGCGTCGAGTCGTCCACCGGCGCACCGTCCGAGATCACCATGAGGATGCGGCGCTGCTCGGGGCGGCCGAGCAGGCGCTTATGCGCCCAGTCGAGCGCCTCGCCGTCGATGTTCTCCTTGAGCAGACCCTCGCGCATCATGAGGCCGAGATTCTTGCGCGCGCGGCGCCAGGGAGCATCGGCCGACTTGTAGATGATGTGCCGCAGGTCATTGAGGCGGCCCGGATTGGCGGGCTTGCCGTTCTGAAGCCACATCTCGCGAGCCTGTCCGCCCTTCCACGCGCGGGTGGTGAAGCCGAGGATCTCGACCTTCACGCCGCAGCGCTCCAGCGTGCGCGCGAGAATATCGGCGCAGGTAGCGGCCACCGTGATCGGGCGACCGCGCATGGAGCCCGAATTGTCGAGCAGCAGCGTCACCACCGTGTCGCGGAAATTGGTGTCCTGCTCCTGCTTGAAGCTTAAGGGCTGGAACGGGTCCATGATGATGCGCGGCAGGCGCACGGGATCGAGCGTGCCCTCTTCGAGGTCGAACTCCCACGAGCGGTTCTGCTGCGCCATCAGGCGGCGCTGCAGGCGGTTGGCGAGACGGCCCACCACGCCCTGCAAATGCGCGAGCTGCTTGTCGAGATAGGCGCGAAGGCGCGTCAGCTCGTCGGCATCGCACAGGTCTTCGGCCTGGATGACCTCGTCGAACTTTGGGGTAAAGGCCTTGTAGTCGGGACCGCGCGCCTCGTTGGCGCGGGACGGCGGACGCCAGGATTCACCGGCCTCGTCGGAATCGGCCTCTTCGGCCTCTTCCGGCAACTCGCCGGAGGGGCCGTCCGCCTCTTCCGTCGCGCCGTCCTCCATATCGTCGCTCGAATCCTCGCTGGTCTCGATCTCGGCACGGTCGCCTTGCGATTCCTGTTCGGACTCGCCCTCGCCCTGCTGCTCCTGCTGGTCGGATTCGTTCTCGTCCTCGTTCTCCTCGTCCTCCTGGTCCAGGGCCGCATCATCGGCCATGTCGAGGGTGGAGAGCATCTCGCGGATGCCGCGGGCGAAATCGCGTTGGTTGTCGATGTTCTTGAGCAGGCCGTCGAGATCGTGGCCCACGCGATCCTCGATGAAGTCGCGCCAGAGATCGACGATCTTGGCGGCGGATGGCGGCGGCTTCGCGCCGGTCAGGCGCTCGCGCACCATCAGCGCCAGGGCGTCTTCGAGGGGTGCGTCGGCGCGGTCGGTGATCTCTTCGTATTTGCCGCCGCGATGATAGCGGTCTTCCAGCATGGCCGAGATGTTGGAGGAAATGCCCGACATGCGGCGCGAACCGATGGATTCCACGCGCGCCTGCTCGACCGCATCGTACACCGCGCGGGCCGCCTGCCCTTCCGGCGCGAGGCGGCGATGAACGGTCGTGTCATGGCAGGCGAGGCGCAACGCCATGGAATCCGCGTTGCCACGCAGGATCGCCACGTCCTGCGCGGTGAGCCGCCGGGGCGGCTCCGGCAGGCGGGCCTTGTCCTGGCCCATGAGTACCGGACGGTCCGAGGCGAAGGCCACTTCGAGATCGGGCTTACGGGCGATGGCCTTCATAGCGCCGGCGATGGAGCGCTTCAGCGGCTCCGCCGGCGCTTCCTTCTTCTCACCCGGCTTGCGGTTCGAGATGGACATCTCATTCCTTCATCCGTCATCCCGGCGAAAGCCGGGATCGCCAACACCAGCAAAGCTCCCCGACGATCCCGGATCACGCAGAGCGCGTCCGGGACGACGCCTTATGAGAGCACCATGTTCACGGCGCTCTCCGGCAATTCCTTGCCGAAGGAGCGCTGGTAGAACTCGGCGACGAGGGTGCGCTCCAGCTCGTCGCACTTGTTCAGGAACGTCACGCGGAAGGCGAAGCCCGTGTCGCCGAAGATCTCGGCATTCTCGGCCCAGGTGATCACCGTGCGCGGGCTCATGACGGTAGAAAGATCGCCGTTCATGAAGGCTGAGCGAGTGAGATCGGCGACGCGCACCATCTTGTTGACGATGTCGCGGCCCTCGGAATTTTCCTGATAGTGCTTCGCCTTGGAGAGGACGATGTCCACTTCCTTGTCGTGCGGCAGGTAGTTGAGGGTGGTGACGATGGACCAGCGGTCCATCTGGCCCTGGTTGATCTGCTGCGTGCCATGATAGAGGCCCGACGTATCGCCGAGGCCCACCGTGTTGGCGGTGGCGAAGAGGCGGAAGGCGGGGTGAGGCCGGATCACGCGCTTCTGGTCGAGCAGGGTGAGCTTGCCCGACTGCTCCAGCACGCGCTGGATCACGAACATCACGTCCGGGCGGCCCGCATCGTATTCGTCGAACACGAGGGCGACATTGTTCTGGAGCGCCCAGGGAAGAATGCCGTCCTGGAAGGCGGTGACCTGCTTGCCCTCCTGGAGCACGATGGCGTCCTTGCCGACGAGGTCGATACGCGACACGTGGCTGTCCAGGTTCACGCGTACGCAGGGCCAGTTGAGGCGGGCGGCCACCTGCTCGATATGGGTCGACTTACCCGTGCCGTGATAACCCGTGATCATCACGCGGCGGTTACGGGCAAAGCCCGCCAGGATGGCCAGGGTCGTCTCGCGGTCGAACAGGTAGTCGGGGTCCAGATCGGGCACATGCTCTTCGGCCTGCGAGAAGGCAGGAACCTCGAGATCCGAGTCGATGCCGAAGACTTGGCGCACGGACACTTTCATGTCCGGCTGCTGGAACGCTGTCTCGGTATGTGCCGTCATAGGGGCCTCTCGGTCGGATGATTGTTTGATTGATGCCATGGCTTCTTAACCCCCATGGCTGCGCGGCGCAATTTCCTAAACGCCGGATGCGCCCGCATGAGACTCTTCGGAATCAGCACAGGCCAGCGCTCTTAAGGACATCATGCGCCTTGATGATATCCCGCAGCCGCTCCTCGAAGGAGCGGTCGCCGCCATTGGCGTCCGGGTGGAACCGCTTCACCAGGGACTTGTACTGGGCCTTGATGGCGGGACCGTCGGCGGTATCGTCGAGGCCCAGGATGTCGAGCGCCCGGCGCACCGCGCCGGTATGGCGGGGCCGCTTCGGCTCAGGACTGCTCCGGCGGGCTTTCGCCTGGGTGAAATCCTCACCCCGGAGGATGCCTAGGGGATCCACATAGGCCCAATCCCGCTCCTCACCCTTGGTTCCCTCGCCCTCAGCCTTGCCGGAGGTGTTCACGCCCATGGCCCAGGTGGGGCGATGGCCGATGACCGCATCCTTCTGGAAGGCCGCGACCGCCGAATCGGACATGCCGGAAAAATAGTTGTAGGAGGCGTTGTACTCGCGCACATGCTGGAGGCAGAAGCGCCAGTACTGGCCTTCCCGGTCCCGCCCCTTGGGCGCGCGGAACTCGCCCGCGGCCTTGCAGGCGGGGTGCTCGCAGACGGGACCCTTGACCTCCTGCGGCTCATCGCTGGAAGACTTGATCCGGATACGGTCGAAAAGAGGCGAGTTGAGATCCATGATTCAGCGATTATGAGGGGCCGGGAGCCTTCAGCCAAGGCCTGAGAGCTTTTCGCCGCAGACCCGTTCAAAAAGGTTTACAAAAGCAGCATGACCCTAACCGATTGGATCACACAAACCCTGCAGGAGCGGTTGCAGCCCTCCGCGCTCACCGTCACCGACGAGTCGGAGCAGCATCGCGGCCATGGAGGTTGGCGGGAGGGGGGTGAAACTCACTTCCGTCTTCATATCGTGTCGGAAGCCTTCTCAGGCAAGAGCCGCGTGGAGCGTCACCGCCTTGTAAACGAGGTTCTGAAAGGAGCCTTCGACAAGGGCCTGCACGCCCTGGCTATCCAGGCCAAGGCGCCTGGGGAGTAATGGTTCGCCTCTAGAGCGTCGGACTCCTGAACTTTTGGGTTAGGCTGATCTGGAATTTCCACTTTATGATGTCAGGTGGATCATAGGACGCTTTCCATTATCCGCGCTGGCCAGAAGGGCTTAGACTTGTCGCGTTCAGTGCAGCGCTGGCCTGATGCCAGTCACATCAACCTCCCTGAGGAGGTCATCATGTACGCACGACTGACGACGTTTCGCGTCAAACCCGACAAGATGGATGACATGCTCCGCTGGCGTCAGGAGAACGAGGCCGCGATCTATGCTCAACTCGGCCTCCGAGAGTGGATTGGGCTCTGGGACGAAGAGGGCCAAGTCTTCGTTGTTTCCCTCTTCGATAATGAGCAGGCGGCTCGTGACTCCATGCCCCATGTTTGGGCTCTCTGGGAGCAGATGGCGCCCATGCTCCAAGGTACGCCAACGGCCAGATTTCTCGACGTGATGGCCGCTCAAAGCTTCGCTCCACAGGGAGCGGCCATGGCCTGACCCTTCCGGGGTTGTCTGGGCGGGGCGAACAGGCAGGCTGTCTTCGGAG
Organism: Microvirga sp. P5_D2; assembly: GCF_054049475.1. Classification (NCBI taxonomy): domain Bacteria; kingdom Pseudomonadati; phylum Pseudomonadota; class Alphaproteobacteria; order Hyphomicrobiales; family Methylobacteriaceae; genus Microvirga; species Microvirga sp. P5_D2. The sequence goes on from NZ_JBFUMH010000002.1 coordinate 174,295, forward strand.
CCTGTTGTAACAAAATACCGCTTGGCCGTTCTGCAACCGGATGTGTGCCGTCCACGGGCGTCTGCTGCGCATCGTGGGGAAGAGTGGATCCAGTTTTAGATCCGATGCTCTAGAGGGTGTCTGGAAATTAAGCTGCTGCATGGGCTAATCTTTTGGTCATAAGGCGGCTCATCGCGAGATAGATCCATGTCTCGGTAGTGGCCGAGAGGCGTTCCCAATCCTTGGCCAAGCGTCGATTGCGGATCAGCCATGCGAACGTCCGCTCCACAATCCAGCGCTGCGGCAGAAGCGTAAACCCAGCTGGCATTTCGGGCGCAGGTTGATCGACCGGCACC